>CAJACJ010000413.1 GCA_903938205.1 uncultured bacterium | reverse complement strand
CTTCACGCCGGCGCGCGCGGCCTGCAGGTCCAGCGCGATTTGACTTTCGCCCTTGGCAAAATCAACCGTAGAAATGGCTCGTTCAAAGCTTTGCAGACGATTTTTGGCGTTCTCAAATGTGCCGGATTTTTCAGTCCATGTGGCGCCAGGCAACACAACCTCCGCGATGTCAAGCAAGGTGCTTGGCAAAGTGTCAATCACAATCAACTTCACATTGCTTAGCGCGCTTTGCAATGACGGCATCACCCAATCGCTTGGATAATTTCCAGTGACCACCGCGGCGGCGATCGCTTTGGACTTTGCTGCGCTTTCAAAACTCGCGGCGTCGTGAACCTTGCGACCTTTGGCAAGAGCCTCCAGCACGCGGCGAACTCCGCGCGCGTTGGGCGCCTTCTCCGCGTACATGGTGAAGCCACCCGGGAATATTTTGTCTTGACCCAAAACAGGAATTGGACCAACGGCAAGTTCCGCTTGCGCATCAATGGAAAGAATTGTGGAGGCCAACAAGAACGCGTCTTCGCAGGTCAACATTGGACTCACCATCACACCAAGGCGGCCACCATTTTTGACGGCGCCTTCGAGCGTGTTCATGGTGGCGCTCAACGCATCGCTCCATGCGGCGGCGGCATCATCGGCCACAAACGCATCGCGTCCCTTGATCGCGGGCAACTTCAAACGGTTCTCGCTGTGCACAAACTTCCAACCGTAACGAACCTCGTCAGTGATCCACCATTTATTGACGTCCGCGTTGTCTCGCGGCTTCACGCGATAAATCACGCCTTCATTGTGCTCAACGCTAATGTTGTCGCCACTTGCGGTAATGCCATCAATGCTTGGGGTTTTCTTCAAAAACCACACGCGTTGTTGAAAGAGAAAATCTTTGTCAAGCAGCGCGCCAACGGGGCAAATATCAACCACATTGCCGCTGAGTTCATTGTCCAGGGCGATGCCTGGGAAAATATCAATCTCCTCAATACTGCCGCGGCCATCCACCATCAACTCGCCGGTGCCAGTGACCTCGCGCGTGAAGCGAACGCAACGCGTGCACATGATGCAACGATCGCTGTACAACAGAACATGCGGGCCGACATCTTTCTTAGGCCGCTTGTTCTTGGCTTCCTTGAAGCGGCTCTCGCCACGACCATATTGATAACTGTAATCCTGCAAATGACACTCACCCGCTTGATCGCACACGGGGCAATCCACCGGATGATTGATGAGCAGAAATTCCATGACGGCTTTTTGATTGCCGACCGCTTTGGGCGAATCGGTGTACACCACTTGGCCTTCAACCGCAGGCGTCTGACACGTTGGAAATAGTTTGTTGCCCGCACGCAACGCGCCGGTCTTTGGATCGGGGCTCCACACCTCAGCCAGACAAATGCGGCAGTTGGCCACAATGGAAAGTCCGGGGTGGTAGCAGTAATGCGGAATCTCCTCGTCGTGACGAAGTGCCGCCTGCAAAATGGTTTCGCCCTTTTCAAAGGAGCATGTCTTGCCGTTAATGGTGAGTTGTGGCATGTGTGGAATTTCTTGATGGGTTGCGGAGGTGAGAGTCTAGTAAACAAAAAAAAACGCGTCCGCGGGGTTAGCCACGGACGCGTCAACGGGGGAGTGACGAGTTGCAGTTTTCTGGGGTGTGGCGCCTGCGGATGACTTGAATTGCTTGGTTGGCGGCCACCGCGGCGCCAACCCATGAGACAACTCAAACCTGCTCTTGGCTTTTCCTTTTCCCTCAAATCCCTGCGATATTTGTTCCAAATTCCCACAATCGGCTCACACCAGACATGGCGATCGCCCTCTTTTTTTCCTCGCCTCAATGTCGGATTCACTTGTTGGTGTTTCCGAGGACATATCCGTTTCAAAGTTGTAAGTGGTTGCGTTCAAAGCAACTAAATTTTACTTTTTTATTAATTTTGGGACTGGCCTGAGTCGCCAAGGAGGCGGGCGGCATGCGTAAGATGACGAGCTTTTTTGCGTGCTCATTCGACTTTTGTAGGCAAAACAATTAGTTTTTAGTGGGCGATGTTTCCAGTTGCAT
>CAJACJ010000412.1 GCA_903938205.1 uncultured bacterium | reverse complement strand
TCATGTCGTCCTCTCTAAAATTTTGTGTAGTGAGTGGCTTGCACAACGAAGCCATGCGAAAGGTCGGCCATTGCAAGAAGTGACTGAAGTTTCGGAGATCAATTTTCCGCAAAGTCGTCTGTAAAGCCGTCACAGACGGAATTTGGATGGTTTAAACCCGATTTTGAGTTCAAAACGCGCTTTTCTGAGGCGGCTACTATCTCGACAAGGTCATTCTTTATGTTCAAAATCCACCCATTTGCGGCATTTCGACCCATTGCAGCCAAGAGCGCTGAAATTTCTTGCGAGCCAGGAATGCGTTTGACGCTGAAAGATGCCGCGCAAAAAGTGGAGGCATTTCCAAACTCGTGGCTGCAAGTGATTCGCGCGGATGTGCGTGAAAAATTAAATTTGCCACATGCGGGAATCAGTTTGTTTGAGCGCATGAAATCTGCAAAATGGATTTGCCAAGACACGCAACCTCATATGTACGCGTATCGCCATGCGCGCGCGGGTAAAAAAACCGTGTCCTTAATTGCCGCCATGGAAATGTCGCCGAGTATTTTTTCCACGTTGCTGCGATTTCAAAAATCCGATGAGGAGGCGGTGCGACAAACATGGCTCCGTGATGAGGCCTTGACCGCGCATGCGGAAATTCCGGTGTTGGCTTTTCATCCGAATGAGGAGCTGTCGGATTTAATTCAGAGCGTCACGAATGAACGGCCATTGACGCATTTTGTCGGTAAAGATGGCGCCACGCACACGGTGTGGACTTGCAAGGAAACAGCGCGCCTAACGGAGCTGATTGGGGAACTGAAATCACTGGTCATTTTAAGTGGCGATGAAATGTTCGCGCGCGCCACGCACGCCGGCAATTCAGCAAGCGTGTTGCGGGCCGTGGCCTTTACCGCCATTGAGCGTGTGAGTATTCGCGCCTCACGTATTTTGGTGTCAGGGGGCGACGCGGACTTGCTTGAAAAGCATCTAAGCGAATTTCAAGATTCAAACGTGTGTGATAGCCCTGAGAATGTGGGCGATCCACCCGCTGGTTTTTTCGACACATATATGGCCGGTACAGAATCGACACAGGCGGGCGGGGCGGTTGCAACAGGTTCGTGGAAGCGCAGAAGGTTGCCTTCCATAAAAGCTGGCAATTCCGTTGCGGCTAATTGGCCCCGCACGCGCTTTGAGTGCGCTGTGATCACTCCTTGGATTGGCGCTTGCGATTCCAGCGAAAAAATCAAAATTCACAGCATGAATTCCGTGATCAGCCTTGCGCAACTGACAAAGTTTGTGGATTCCGGCGAGGCACAGGCGGCCTTTGTGTTCGCAATCCCATCTATGGATGATCTTTTGGAAATCGCCCAAAGCAATGAAACTATTCCGCACCACGCGATTACTTTTAGTCCAGTCATTCCAAGCGGACTTTTTATTCAGTCGATTGTGTGACCGGCTAGATACACTCTGTATATGACCGTATTTTCTAGAACCAGTCTCAATCCAAATTCGATTCCTAGAACCACCGTGAAAGTTTTGATCGCCGACACCATTGGTGGCAACGGCGTTCAGGCCATTCAAGATTTGGGTTGCGAAGTTGTGTATGAACCAGAGTTGGCCTCCAAAGATTTGGCCAAGCGACTTGCGGAGACGCAAGCCGAAGTGTTGGTTGTGCGCGAAACTATTGTGAATGAAGCCGCGATTGAAGCCAGCCCCAAACTTGCTTTGGTGGTTCAAGCCGGCGCCGGCGTGGATGAAATTGATCTTGGCGCGGCCAGTCGTCGCGGCGTATTTGTGGCCAATTGCCCTGGTCGAAACGCGAATGCGGTGGCGGAGTTGGCGTGGGCGCACATTCTTGCGTGTGATCGTCGCTTGCCTGATCAAGTGATTGAAATGCGCGCGGGTCAGTGGAAGCGCAAGGAATTTTTGCAGGCTGCGGGTTTGCATGGTCGCACGCTTGGCGTGATTGGTTTGGGACAAGTAGGAATGGAAATCGCGCGGCGCGCAAAGGCCTTTGGCATGAGCGTTGTGGCGTGGAGTCGTCAACTGACAGAGGAGAAGGCCGACGCCGCGGGCGTTCACTTTTGCGCCAACATTGTCAACTTGGCAAAGTTGGCCGATGTGGTCAGCGTGAGTTTGGCCGTTCATGAAGAGACCGACTTGTTGATTGGCGAGAAGTTTTTAAACGCCCTCAAGCCTAATTCCATTTTCGTAAACACGTCCAGTGGTCGCGTTGTGGATGAGGCGGCGTTGGCGGCCGCGGTTCGTGGCCGTGGCATTCGCGCGGGTCTGGATGTGTTCGCGCATGAGCCGGATAAAGATGACGCGCAATTTGATGAGGCCATTGCCAAGGTTCCGGGCGTGTACGGAACATTCCACGTGGGCGCATCCACCACGCAGGCGACCCACGCCGTGGCGGTTGAAACTGTGCGTGTGATTCGCGAGTGGTTGCAGAGTGGTTCCGCGCCAAACTGCGTGAATCGCGCGCGGTCTACTCCGGCAACCACGCTGTTGTCGGTGCGGCATTTGAATCGTCCAGGCGTGCTGGCGCATGTGTTCTATACGTTGGGTCAGGCTGGAATCAACGCCGAGGAAATGGAAAATATTATTTATGATGGTGGCGAGGCCGCGTTGGCGCGCATTCACTTGAATCAAACTCCTTCAGAGGAACAAATGAACACCATTCGGCGCAACACCAATGTGTTAAGCGCAAACATTACTTCGATTGTGAGGAAATCATGAGTCATGCAACCCAAGGTCGTGTTCACACTGGCGCGGTTCGTCCGCTGGCAAGTGGACGTGTGTTTAATTTCTCAGCGGGTCCAGCCACCATGCCGCTTGAAGTGCTTGAGCAATTGCAAGCCGACTTGGTGGATCTGCGCGGCGGAGGCGCGGGTATTCTTGAAATTTCCCATCGCGGTGAATTGTTTGAGAAAATTTTGCAAGAGAGCGAAGATGCATTTCGCAAAGTTGGAAATATTTCTCAGGACTACGCGGTGTTGTTTTTGCCCGCGGGTGCCACGCAGCAATTTGGAATGTTGCCGCTGAATTTTCTAGCCGATGGCGCGAGCGCGGATTACCCAGACACCGGCGTGTGGACTTCCAAAGCCATCGCCGATGGCAAAGAAGTGGGGAAAATCAATGAAATTTGGAAGGGCGCGGACTTTGGATATCGTCGCACTCCGCGTGCGGGCGAGTTGCAGACCACTCCGGGATCAACCTATTTGCATTACTGCTCCAACAACACCGTGTGGGGAACGCGTTGGGTTGCGCCGCCACAACCAGCCGCCGGCGCGTGGTTGGCGCGCGACGCCAGCAGCGATATTTACTCAGAGCCGCTGGACTTGAAGGGCTGTGCTTTCTTGTACGCGTCCGGTCAGAAAAATCTTGGGCCATCAGCCATGACCATGGTGGTGATTCGCCGCGACTTGTTGAAGGCGCCTGTAAGAAAGTTGCCAAGCATGTTGCGCTATGACGAGCACGCCAAAGCGGAAAGCCGCTTGAACACGCCAGCCACATTTGGCATGCACACCGTTGGCTTGATGTGCCAATGGATTCTTCGTCAAGGTGGACTTGTTGAAATGCAACGCCGCGCAAAGACGCGTAGTGATTTGATTGTGGGCGCCATTCGCAACTCGAATGGTTTTTGGAAAGCCAACGCTGAAGCGGAATGTCAGAGTTTTGTGAACGTGCTTTTTCACGCGGCCAATCCAAAGCATGAGGCGCCGTTCTTGAAGGAAGCCGCCAACGCTGGACTTGCCGCATTGGCCGGGCACAAAGCCACGGGTGGAATGCGCGCCAGCATGTACAACGCCATGCCTGTCGAGGGCGCCAAAGCATTGGCCGATGTCATGCTTGATTTTGCAAAGCGAAACGGCTGATTTCAGTGGGTTTAGTTGTGCAAGAAGCAAGGGAATTGAATTCACCGCCGCATAAAAAGCGCGCTCTTTGCCGCTATGCTCGTTCAACCTTATGACAGACATGTATGAATATGACTTGGTTGTGATTGGCAGCGGACCAGCGGGTCAACGCGCCGCTGTGCAAGCGTCCAAACTTGGAAAGCGCGTGTGCGTAGTGGAGAAGGGCGCGGGCATTGGTGGCGCGTGCATTCATTCCGGAACCATTCCCAGCAAAACATTTCGCGAAGCCGTGCGCAGCATGACGCGGAAAAGTATCACGCTGAGTATGCACGCTTTGGGAACGCGCCCCGTGCGTCCAACCATGCAGGCGTTGTTAAGTCGTGTTGATTTGGTTGTGGAGCGCGAGAGTGAAGTTGTTCAGGATCAGTTTGACCGCAACGACATTGAGATTATTCCTGGCCTTGGCCGGTTGGTGACTCCGAATGAAGTCCACGTTGAAGGCATGGATATTAATCGCACGTTGCACACGTCGTTTATTCTTATTTCAACGGGTAGCCGCGCCGCCATGCCCGTGAAGATGATTCCAGACATGGAATGTATTTTCACCAGTGACACCATTTTGTCGCTGCCAAAAATTCCGCGCACCATGGTGGTCATCGGCGCCGGCGTGATTGGTATTGAATACGCCAGCATGTTCGCGCAAATTGGTGTGCAGGTGACCGTGCTAGATAAAGTCGATCGTCCAATTGCGTTCATGGAGACGGAGTTGGTGGACGAGCTTGTGCATCAAATGCGCAAAAAAGGCGTGACTTTCCGCTTGAATGAAGAGGTGGCCTGCGTCAGCCGTTCGGTTGGACCCAAGCCCGCCGTGACCATTGAAATGAAAAGTGGCAAGGTCATTGTGACGGATGTTGTGTTGGCTAGCGCTGGGCGCCAAGGCAATGTTGAAGGTTTAGATTTACAGGCGGTGGGTCTTTCCGCGGATGAGCGTGGAAGAATTAAAGTGGATGAGCGCTACCGCACCACGGTTGAAAATATCTACGCGGCGGGTGATGTGATTGGCGCGCCTGGATTGGCGGCAACCAGTTACGAGCAAGG
>CAJACJ010000411.1 GCA_903938205.1 uncultured bacterium | reverse complement strand
CTGCCCGGCCACACATTTGGCACGCTTTCAAACATGTTGCGCTCTGTCACCGCGGTGGTGTGGGACGCGGAACAACAGGCGTACGCGTTGCGCACGTTCCAACGTTCAGAACCAGAAATGGCCGCACTCTGTGTTCACTTGGGCCGCGCATTTTTGGTTGAGGTCACCATGCAGGTGGGCGCCAACGCCCGAGTTCGTTGTGAAAGTTACAGAGGTCGCGCGGCGTCGGAATTATTCGCGCCGCCAGAATCGCCAGGCCAAAGTTATTCAAGCTTCATGGACGCAAGCGGCCGCGTGGAAACTATTTTGTATCCATTCACCGACAATCCATGGCTGAAAGTGTGGACGCCCACGCCAACAAAACCACTCTTGTCGCGCGAAGTGAGCGCGCCGTTTAATTATCCATTCAGTGACAATATTCCGTTGGAAGTCTCGCAACTTGTCAGCCAAATTGTTTCAGGCGCGGCGGCGCTTACGCCCGCGTTTGGCGCAACCATGGCCACCGTGACCGACATTGGTCTCACTACCAATATTGCGCGGGACCTTTGGGGATGGTCAAAGGATGTTCAGTTGTATATCAAGCCCACAACATTGCGCGTTGCGGAATGTGGTTTTGCGCTCAGTTGTCGCCGCTCGGATGTGCAGCGCGCGCTGAGTGAATTTCACCAGAAGTACCTGTCCATGCAACAGGAATACCGCGACCGCGGCGAGTATCCAATGAATTGTCCAGTGGAAATTCGTGTCAGCAGTGTTGATCATCCAGAGGACTGCCTTGTGCCTGGCGCGCAAGTTGCGCTGCTGTCGGCGGCGCGGCCGTGGCCCGACAAGCCGCAGTGGGACTGTGTGATTTGGTTCAACATTCTTTCTATTCCTGGAACGCCCGGCGCGCCGCATTACTACGCCGAGCTTGAAGAGTGGTTTTATTCCAACTATGGCGGCGACTACGCGGGCGTGCGAGTGGAGTGGTCCAAGGGTTGGGCGTATACAGATGACGGCGCATATACAAACGATCTCACCATTGCGTCGCGCATACCCGAGTCGTTCACGCAAGGCATGCCAGCCGATGCAAACTTCCGAACTGCGGTAGACATTCTTGATCGGCTTGATCCGGCGCGTATTTTCAGCACAAAGTTGCTTGATCGACTTATGCCGCGCTCTCCCGATCTCACAGGCGATGGCATTGTGGATACCGCGGACCTCAGCGATATGTTGACGTCGTGGGGACCTGGATCATCGCCAGCGGATTTAGTAATCAATCAAGAAGTTGGCGGTGAAGACATGGGCCAGTTGCTGATGCACTGGGGACCGCTGCCGCTTTAAAAGTTGCGTGTCAAAATTTAAATTGGCAAAACGCATTCTTCGGTTGCGGTTAAATTGAATTCACCATGTCTCTTCACGGCAAATCAGGCACCCGCGAAAGCAGTTTAAAACTGGCTCTGGCATTTTGCGTGGTCGATTTAATCCTGATGGGTTTTGCGGCATATCGATCCAATTCCGTCACCATCATGGGCGATCTGTTGAAGGAAGCCACGGACACGCTCGCGGTGTTGGCCGCCTTCTACACCATTCGCGCCGTGCGCCGCTCCGCAAGCCAGCAATTTTCATACGGCATTGGCAAGCTGGAAAATCTTGTCAGCATTTGGATTGGCGTTATCACTTTGGGTTGCGCCATCTTTGTCACGCTGCGCGCGGTGCATCACCTGAATAATCCGCAGGTCCCAGCAGGTACAGAAGTGGGCATTGCCATATTCGCTTTGTATACCGGCATTTGTTTTTATATTTGGGCGCGCACCAAACGCGCCATGGGCAAACATTCCTCTGCCATTATGGAATCGCAGGCCAAGCTGTGGTTTTCAAAGGGATGCTTTGACGCCATCAACGGCTCAAGCCTTTTCATTGCGCTTATGTTCAGCGACAAGTCGTGGAGCGTGTATGTGGATCCAATCGCGTCGCTGCTGGGCGTGTTGTTCATGTTGCACGCGGCGTGGGGCATGGCCTCATCCTCGGTGGGCGATTTGCTTGACGCGACAATTGAGGAGTCCATTCAGTTGCAAATCATGCGCCAGTTGGTGCATCACATGGATTCCTACGAGCGCATTCACCAGGTGCGCGCGCGTCGATCTGGTCCAAACATTTATGTGGAGATTTTTCTGGAGTTCAACCCAACGGATCTCATGGGCGATGTGCAGAAGCGCATTGACGCGTTGCGTAAGGATTTGCAAGCCAATCACGCGGGCATGGATATTTCAATTCGTCCCACCGCGGCCATCGCGGACTAGCCGCGTTTACTTCGCCGTGCCGCCGCGCGTGTCTTGAATAATAAAAAGCGGAAGCAGACCGCTCATGTCAAGCACGTCCTTCACATTTTTTTGCAGCGCCACCAACGTAATGGTTCCGCCAAACACCTTCGTTTTTTTAATACCCATGATCAACGCCTTCAGACCAGCGCTGCTAATAAAATCCATGTTCGCGCAGTCAATCACCAAATTCTTCTGGCCAGCGGCAATCTCACTCAGAAGAGTTTGCTCAACAATCATGGTTGTGTTGGCGTCAAGTTTTCCGTTCAACTGAATGATGGCTTGACCCGAGCTTGTTGGTGCTTCAATTTCTATGCGCATGGCGTTGAACATCCCATATAAACCCGCAAGTGTCTAGGCGGTATTTGTACCTGTCACCGACTTTCACTTTCATGGTTGCGGCGTGTGCATGTCGTAGCGAATACAGTGCGAATGCTTCTACCCCAACCTTATGAATCACTCCACACCCACGCAGTTTGAACACGACACATTCAAACTGGTGGCGCGGCGGCTTTGGCCGTTGTGGGCGGCGCGATTGTTTTACTTTTGCCAAAAGCAAAGCAGGCGTGATCTGACGTTCAAGTTTTTAAATGATGAGCGCGTTCAGTGTTACGGATGTTTTCAAACACCCAGAATGGATGCAATCTGCTGACGCAATTCTGGAATGCGAGTTTGCACAACATCCCAAACAATTTCATAGTCAACGCCAAAGTAGGCATGAATCAGGCGATCTCGCATGCCGGCCATTGATTTCCACTGCACATTTGGGTGTTGATAACGAAAGTCTTCGGGCACTTGTTTTGCCGCTTCACCAATGATCTCCAAGCTTCGCACAAACGCTCGTTGAATAGTTTCATTTTTCAGAAACCCACGCATGTTTAAGTCACGGGCATGAAGAATGAGATAATCCGATTCAGCCAAAATGTGGCGCAGATAATCACGCGGCTCGAAGGACTTCATGCGCCTCCGCCAAAATTCGTGGACCTAGAAATGGCGAAAGAGCTTCGGTGGTCACAAGTTCCACGCGGCAATCAAAGCG
>CAJACJ010000410.1 GCA_903938205.1 uncultured bacterium | reverse complement strand
GTGCTCGTTGATCTTTGGTTCAAGCTTCAGCGGCAACGCCCGCGTGCGCGATCGAAGTTGCGCGCGCCGCATCATGACTCCAAGTTGCAGCAGGAATAATTCATCAAAGGCCAATCGCTTGCGCGCCGCGGCAACATCATCCTCATCACGCGCTTGGTGGTACAAACGATACGCGTCCGCAAGCGCGATCAGTCCGCGCTCTTGGCGAAATTCAATTGGCAAAGGATCTTCTATTGTGGCGCACACGGACTCAAGCACTTTTGCAACCACTTTTTCAATTTCGCTTGAGAGCAGATTCTCCGACGCAGGATAAATTGCGCGCAATTGATCGTGCTGCACATCAAGCAGCGGTGGATTAATACGCGCAATATCCGGCGACGAACTTTCTGGTTCAGTTTGCGCGCTTGGCGTCTCCGCCCGCTGCGCCATGGTGTCGCTTGCAACATGGTCTGGAATCCACCGCGGATTTCCCAACTCCAAAAAACCATTGCGCACTTTGGCGCGGCCTTCCGCCACGCCAGTATCACCCGGATGAATTTTGTCTCGCATCCAACCCGCGTTGAACCACACCAGACGCGCGCTGCTGGAATCATCTTCAAGCGTGGCTTCAACCATGGTGGCGCGCCCACGACGCACGCGCACAGTGGCTACCGTTCCACGAATACGAATCACCGCTTGCTCGTCGGCCACCTCATTTTGCGTTTCCAAAATGGTTCGCTCCGCCAACTTGCGCTCGTGACGCATTGGAAAGTGGCGCACCACATCGCCCGCGGTGCGCAATTCAAAGGCGTTCAGGCGCTCAACCATGCGCGCGGTCATGCCAGGAATTTCCGCAAGCGTGGTCTTGGCGGTGATTATGGTTGTGCCGCTCTTCTGAGCCATCTTTCTTTAGTTCGCCTTCTTGTATTTCTTGATGCAGTTCAAAATATATTTATGATTCGAAATTATTCGTCAATCCATTTTCACAAGCCTGCGCGAATGGCGCCAACTCTGCCGTACGATACTGCCTAGAGATTCAAAGAAATGAAACGTCCCCCATTTGATCCCACATTTGCACAAGGCGGTCTGTTTGATCAGCCCGCGGAGGTGAACGCTAAAAAAGCGTCGCTGACCAATGAAGTCCCGCGCCCATTGCAAGTAAGCGAGGCGGCGCAACTGGTTGGAGAACAAATGGCGGCGCTGGGAAAGTTGTCCATTCAAGGCGAGGTCAGCGGGTATCGCGGCGCCAACAACAGCGGCCATTTGTATTTCTCAATCAAGGATGCGCAGTGCGTACTTCCGTGCGTGATCTGGAAATCAAAAGCGTCCTCTGTAAAAATTCCATTGGCGGAGGGGCTGCAAGTTGTGGTGGAGGGGCGCTTCAACTATTACGCCGAGGGCGGAAAACTTTCCTTCATTGTGGATTCCATTCGCGCAACGGGTCAGGGCGATTTAGACGCCAAGTTTCGTTTGCTGTGCGCGGAGTTGAAGGAGCTTGGATATTTCGAAGAGTCCCGCAAGCGCGCATTGCCCATGTTGCCGCGGGGAATTGCCATTGTCACCAGCGCATCGGGCGCCGCGCTGCAAGATTGTTTGGCCGTGGCGGCGCGTAAATTTCCGTCCGTTGCAATTACCGTGATTGATGTCGTGGTGCAAGGCGCAAGCGCCGCGGCCGCGGTTTCAAATGCGATTCATCTGGTGGATCTTGCCGCACGTCGCATGGGCATTGATGTGATTCTGGTCACGCGTGGTGGTGGAAGCCGTGAGGATCTTGACGCGTTCAATCATCGGCTGATCGCGGACGCGGTGTACAACTGCACCACTCCTGTGGTCGCTGCCATTGGACATGAGTCCGACACCTCCGTCATAGAACTTGTGGCCGATGTGCGCGCAAGCACGCCCACCGCGGCCATGAACCGCATTCTTCCAGACCGCGCGGAGTTGCGCCAACAATTGGACTATGCCAACGCGTCCCTGCGTCAATCGCTCTTGCAATTCTGCCAGACCAAATCGCGCGCGCTCACGCAGGTTTCAAGTCGTCCATGCCTGCGTGATCCGGCGCAACT
>CAJACJ010000409.1 GCA_903938205.1 uncultured bacterium | reverse complement strand
GGACTCACGTGTAGATGACTTGATAACTTGCTTTCGCGGGCCTGCAACATAGGCAAAGAAATACATGCGTTTCCAGCAAGATATTGAAAGCACAGTTCCTTCCCCGACTCCCAAAAATTATTTGGCTTGCAGTTCCGCCCACGGCGCACCCGCGCGAGGCGAAGGCAAGCGCTCACCAAGAGCGCGCATCAATTCCGTATCTTCTTTGGATAATGTCGCGGGAGGCTCAATGCGAACAACGGCATAGAAGTCGCCAAGACCTTGCGCACTCTGAATTCCCTTGGCTTTCAAGCGTAGTTTGCGGCCGCTTGGCGTTCCCGCTTCAATGCGAATTTCCGCGGAGCCTTGCAGTAGCGGAACAGATACTTTTGCGCCCAGTGTGGCTTCAACAATTGAAATTGGAACATCAAGAAGAATGTCAAGGTCGTCGCGGCGAAACCACGGATGCGCCGCGACCTTGACGGATAAAACCAAATCACCATTGGGACCGCCCCCAACGCCCGCGCCGCCTTTGCCGCGCACGCGCAATTGTCCGTCGGATGAAATTCCCGGTGGAATGCGGACATCAACAACAATGGCGCCACTTGGTCCTTGCAAATCAATGTGATGCATTCCGCCCAGTGCCGCGGTCATGAATCCAATTTGAATTGTGGAAGTTAAATCCTCGCCGGGTTGCGGACCGCGCGCACGCTTGCCCCGACCGCGCCCGCCACCACCCATGAAATTTCCAAAGATGGATTCAAGCGTTTCGGCGTCGGCGCCGCCATATCCGCCAGTATTTCCACCACCCATGTTGGAGTGCGAATCACCCGCGTGTCCAAATCGATCGTATTTGGCGCGTTTTTCAGGGTCCGAAAGAATGTCGTACGCGTCCTGTGTTTCCTTGAACATGGCCGCTGCATTTGCCGCCTTGTTCAAATCAGGATGATATTTTCGCGCCAACTTGCGGTGCGCACTGCGAATTTGATCCGCCGTCGCGTCGCGAGCAACCCCAAGGATTTCGTAGTAGTCACGCGCCATGCGTCACTCCGCGGTTTCAGCTTTGCGAAACAAACTATACAGCGCGTCAGCGCTTGGGGCCGAATACAGTTTTTCACGGAACTCTGGATTGGTCATCAAGCGGCTGACCCGACCAAGCGCTTGGATATGTTCGGACACGGCTTCAGGCGGACTCACTAAAAGCACAATCAAGCGCACGGGTTTCTTGTCGATCGAGTCGTACTCCATTGGTTGCGCCGGCTTGCCAATAGCCATGGCAATGCGTTTCACCGCGGAACTTTTTCCATGCGGCAACGCAAGACCCTCACCAATACCGGTGGAACGTTGCGACTCGCGCTGCCAGACAATTTGCTTCACCACTTCGGCATCCGTCACTGCGCCGGATGCTGATAGAGCATCGATCAACTCGCTAATCACGCCACGCTTGTCGTGGGCAACCAACGGAACTTTGACGCAATCAATATTTAGTACTTCAAGAACATTCATTGGAAATTCTGGCGATTTGGTCAATGTTACCAAGAGCAAGCCATATTCGGTCAACAATTATCCGTGATTTGTGAAGATTGCCGCGAAAGCCCCATCTTGCCACATTGTTGGGGTTTCCCCAGGCAATCCTTGTGGAATATTGCGCTCACTGCGGCGCATAGGCGTCTTGATTCGCTGCGAAATCCAAGTGGCCATCCGCTCATTCTCTTCTTGCTCCAAGCTGCATGTGGCGTACAACAACGTTCCATTTTCAGCCAGCAGTGGTCGATGATCGTCCACAATTTTTCTCTGCAGCACAACAAGACGATCCATCATCTTCAAGTCGAATCGATATTTTGCCTCTGGTCTGCGCGCGAACACGCCGCTGTTGGAGCAAGGCACATCAAGTAGAAGCACGTCTGCTTTGCCAAACCATTTTCCAATGTCTTGCGGGGTGACCACTTGAATGTTGTTTAAGCCAGCCAAGCCTGCGCGGCGCGCGGCGTCGGCAAGTGATGTGCGCCTGTCCAAATCGGGATCGCTGGCAATGATTTGTGCGCCTGGATATTTCGCTGCCAGTTGCAAGGTTTTGGTTCCGCGGCCGGCGCACGCATCAATAATAATT
>CAJACJ010000408.1 GCA_903938205.1 uncultured bacterium | reverse complement strand
GGTTTGCCACACGAAATAATGGTGCAACTCAGCGCTGAAAATAAAAGTGCTATGCGGGTTGTTGAAACTAAATTAACTTTTTGCATTTTGAGTTTCCGCAATTGAATCATGGGTGGTGACCTCGGTGGCTTTGTGAATTCGTCGCATCAAACCGCGCAACACGGTGCCTGGGGCAAGTTCATACACCTTGCAAATGCCGTCCAGTTCCTTGGATGTGCGCCACGCGATCATATCGGCGCAACAAGCATCCCAACGCACAGGCATGACCAGTTTATCAACCAGCAATTTTCGCACGCTTGTCGCGTCATTCATTGCATGCGGTTTGCCTGTGACATTGCTCCAAACCTGGCAATTCAGGGGTTGTATTTCGACATCCTCCAAAGCCCTAGCCATGCCTTGCGCGGCGGGTGCCATGAGAGGGCTGTGAAACGCGCCGGCAACGGTGAGCTTGCTGGCGCGCAGGCCAAGTTTGCTGGCTTCCACGCAAGCGCGTTCGCATGTCTCGGCGTCGCCACTTAAAACAATTTGTCCAGGTGCGTTGAAGTTGGCGGGCACAAGCACTCCGTCTAGCGCCGCGGCTAAGCACACGGCGTTGGCTTTTTCCTCATCGGCGCCAATCAATGCAACCATGCCACCCTTGCTGGCAACGGCGGCTTGTTGCATCAGTCGACCGCGAATCAGAACAAGTCGCAGCGCGTCTTGCCACGAGAACGCGCCGGCCAAGGCCAGCGCCGTGTATTCGCCAAGCGAAAGTCCAAGCGTTCCAGAAATTTCAATCTCGCCGTGCCGCTCCACCAGCGCGGCGTGGCACGCAATGCCACACACCAAAAGCGCGGGTTGACTGACATCAGTTTGGTTCAAACGTTCAGCTGGACCTTCAAAGCACAATTGGCTCAGCGTGTGGCCGCCTTCAAAGTGGGCGATGTGATTCGCCTCTTCAAAGATTGCGCGCGCGGCTGGACTTGCGGCGTACCACGACTTGCACATGCCGACGCTTTGCGCGCCTTGGCCTGGCGCCAAGAAAATTGCATTGAGACTCATTTGAATACTCCCAGGTGGAAATCCACCACATGAAATGAAAGATAGATATCAGCGACGCGAAGACAGTGATCGTAAATTAGACGTTCCAAACATTGCTGGCCCAAGTCACGCCGCCACCAAAAGCCACCAAAATCATGGGTTTTCCCGCTGGAATTTTGCCGGCGCGCCACACTTGATCCAGGCACAAACCAACGCTTCCGGAGCTGGAATTTCCAAATTGATCAATATTGATCAGCACTTTTTCACGCGGCAATTTTAATTTTTCAATCGCGTTCTCAATAATGCGCGCGTTGCTTTGGTGGCACACAATTTGACTAATGTCGTCGGCGGTCAGTCCAGTTTTCTCAAGCGCGTCTGCGATCACCTCGCGGAATTTGCCCACCGCAAATTTAAAAATCTCGCGGCCATCCATGCGCAAATAGCCAAGACGAATTGGATTGTCCTTGTCCGCCTCTGGAACTTCTTGCGCGCGATTTGGAATGTACAAACCAGTCCAGTCGCGGCCATCGGAGCCCAGTGTTTGATAAATACATCCGCGGTTCAAGTCGGGGTCGGGCACAAGAATGGCCGCGCCCGCCGCGTCACCGAATAAAATACTGACGGAGCGATCTTGGTAGTCCACCATGGTGCTCATGGCGTCGGCGCCAATCACGCCAACATTTTTGTATCGACCAGAGCGCACCATTGTTTCCGCAACATTCAGCGCGTAGACAAATCCACTGCAAGCCGCGGCGACATCAAATGCGCCAGCGTTGATGGCGCCAAGATCACCGGCCACTCGGCAAGCCAAACTTGGACAGCGCATTTCCGCCGTGCATGTACCAATGATCAGCAAATCCAAGTCCGATGCCTTCATGGATGCGGCATCAAGCGCGCGGCGCAAAGCATCGCGCGCCAGCGTAAAAGTGCCTTCTTTTGATTGATCGCTCACACGGCGACAACGAATGCCAGTGCGCTGCGTGATCCACTCATCGGTGGTGTCAAGAATGCGCGACAGATCGTCGTTGGTGAGAATTTTTTCCGGAACAGCGGAACCAGTTCCCGCCATCCGGACGCCGCACGCGCCGGAAGGCTTGATCACGCAGAGACCTCGTCGGAAATACGCATGTGCCCAAGTTGCTCGCTCATTTGCGCGTTGATATCAGATGCAGCGAACATTTTCATGCGCGTGATAGCGTTCATAATTGTGCGCGCGTGGCTTGATCCGTGGCAGATCAACGCGATACCGTTCACGCCTAGAAGTGGCGCGCCACCAAATTCGTGATAGTCGTGCTTGGCGTACAAACTTTTCACAACAGGTTCAAGACGCGTGGCAAGTTCTGGATCAATCGCCAACACTTCGCGCGCGAGCGCTTTGAAGATGCCGCTGGACAATCCCTCCGCAAGTTTAATCATGACATTTCCAACCACGCCGTCGGTGATCACCACATCGGCTTCGCCGTCAAACACGCCGCGGCCTTCGACAAAGCCGGTGAAATTTAAACCAGCAGCGGCGCGCAGCATGTCGCGCGCAAGTCGAATGTCGTCGGTGCCCTTGGCTTCTTCGCCGCCCACATTCATAATGGCCACGCGCGGATTTGCAATGTTGCAAGCGATCTTGGCGTAGATGGCGCCCATCACTCCGTACTGCGCCAAATGCACTGGTTTTGGCTCGATATTGGCTCCAACATCAATCAGCACCACGGCGCCAGCGAAGGTTGGAACGGTCACGGCAATGCCAGGGCGCACCACATTTGGAATGCGACGCATGTGCATTTGCGCCGCGCTCACCATGGCGCCGGTGTTGCCCGCGCTCACAATGGCGTGCAGTCGATTTTCATTTTTTGGGCTGGCGTCTTTCGCCATCACAACCATGCTTGCATCGCGCTTGGTACGAATCGCCTCAACAGGGGATTCATCCATGCCAATGATTTCGGTGGTGGCGACAATCTTCAGGCGCTTGTCGGAAATTCCGCGCTCACTGAATGTTTCTTCAATGACGCGTCGATCGCCGTATAAAACAAGTTCATCATCAGCCGCAAGCTTTGGAAGCGCAGCGATACAACCCTTCAGGATCTCGTCGGGCGCATTGTCGCCGCCCATGACGTCCACGCCGAGTCGCATGAATTATTGACCTATCTGACCGGTCTTGAGTTGCAGACCAGGTCGCACATAGCCGCAGCTTGAGCACGCACTGTGTGGACGCTTTGCGGCGCCGCAGTTTGGGCACAAAACGGTGTGAGCCGCCTTGATCGCGTTGTGTGAGCGTCGTCGTCGGGTTCGGCCTGGGGATTGTCTAAATGCTGGTGTCATGGCTTTTTCTCAAAGTGGTGGATCGGCAAAGGTAGTCGAAACCCTTCTTTTGTCAAGCATCATTCCGTATGAAGGGGCTGAAGCGGATTTGATTTGAGCGTACATTTCAGGCGTGCAACGTTTTGATTTGTTCACAGATGGAGCGTGTTCAGGCAACCCCGGCCCGGCGGCTGGGGCTTTATTTTGCGTGAAATTGGCGGTTCTGGCGAATTGCTTCAGTCTGGTGCGGAGCATGGCACCACCAACAATCGCATGGAATTAACCGCCGTCATTCGTGGATTTGACTCCATTTCTACGCCGTCGCAGGTTCGGGTCATTTCAGACAGCGAATATGTGGTCAAGGGCTTAAAGGAGTGGCTGAGCGCGTGGAAAATACGGGGATGGAAGACAGCCGCCAAAAAACCTGTCAAAAACATTGATTTGTGGCAGCAACTTGACCAAATCCGAAGCATTCACACGGTCACCCCGGTCTGGATTCGTGGCCATGCCGAACATCCCGAGAACACAAAATGCGATGAAATGGCAGTTGCGGCCATTGTGGCCCTGCGAAATCGGTGAACTTGCGTTACACTTCTCGACCCGGTCTTTCGACCAACAAGTGACTCAATATGCCAACTATTAATCAACTCATCAAAAATCCCCGACGCAATCCGCCAGCCAAAAGCAAGGTGAAAGATCTTGCTCGTTGCCCACAGCGACGTGGCGTGTGCCTTCAAGTGAAGACCGTGACACCAAAGAAGCCAAACTCCGCGCTTCGTAAAGTGGCGCGTATTCGTTTGAGCAACGGAAAAGAAATCACCGCATATATCGGCGGCGAAGGCCACAATTTGCAAGAGCATTCAATTGTCTTGGTGCGCGGCGGCCGCGTGCGAGATCTTCCTGGTGTTCGTTACCACGTTGTGCGTGGCATTTTGGATTGTCTTGGTGTTGATGGTCGCAAGAAGGGTCGTTCGTTGTACGGCGTGAAGAAGAAGGCCGCTTCGACCAAGAAGAAGTAATTAGAAATTAGAAATGCATTCGCGCTTTTATCGCGCGAATGCATTTCAAGTTTGAGTTTGAAGTTTGGGCTTGAAATATTTTTCGGCACAATTTCGGCAAGTAATCAAGGAGCCACTCTAAGGGCGCGTTGCCCATGCCTTGGTGAACTGACGTCCCATTTCGGGATGCCGAGCCACAGGAGATCCCCCAATGGGCGGACGTATTACGAATAGCGAAGCGCAACTGCAGCCAGATCCTCGTTACCAAGACAAATTGGTCGCCAAGTTTGTCAATTGCATCATGTATGACGGCAAGAAAGCCACGGCCCAAAAGGTTGTGTATCAAGCCTTCGACACCATTCAAGCGCGTCTTGAAAAAGAAAAGTTGGACACGTTGCCTCGAACGGCGATTGAAGTGTTTCAAAAGGCAATTGAAAATGTGAAGCCAGTTGTCGAAGTGCGTTCAAAGCGCGTCGGTGGCGCCAATTATCAAGTGCCAATGCAACTCAATCGTCGACGCGCGCAAAGTTTAACTTTCCGCTGGATTATTGAAGCAGCCCGCGCTGAAAAAGGTCGACCAATGCACATCAAATTGGCCAACGAATTGTTCAGCGCTTGCAAGAATGAAGGCAAGGCTGTTGCGACACGTGAGAACACGCATCGCATGGCGGACGCCAACAAGGCATTCGCTCACTTTGCTTGGTAATTTGTTTTTCAATGTGAATTCATGGCGGCGATCCTTCGGGGTCGCCGCTTTTTTTATGGCATTTCTTTTTTCGCCAAGGCGTGGGACACTCTGAATATGTCACAACATCAACGCCATCTGCGACAAATCACTTTGCCTTGGTGTGGCGAAGAAGGTCAATCGCGAATTCGCGGTGCGCATGTATTGGTGGTTGGTTGCGGCGCGCTTGGTTGCGCATCGATTGAGTGGTTGGCGCGCGCGGGTGTTGGACAGTTGACGTTGGTGGACCGCGATGTTGTGGAGTGGTCCAACTTGCAGCGTCAGCAACTTTTCAGTGAGCGCGATGCGCAATCGGGTTCGCCCAAAGCGGAGGCGGCTGCGCGGCGTGTGAAAGAGATTGATTCCACTATTCGCGTGCACGCCTGCGTTGAGCATGTGAATGCAGAAAATGCGGCTGATTTAGCGCGTGGCGTGAATGTGATTGTGGATGGATTAGACAATATCGAGACGCGCTTTGTCTTGAATGATTTGTCCGTTCGCGATGGAATTCCTTATGTGTACGCGGCGGCCGTTGCCATGGAAGGTCGATGCATGGTTGTGTTGCCGCGAGATGTTGCTGTTGATGTTGACGAGCGCATTTCCATGGCGGGCCTTGCAAACGCGGTGGACGCGCAAATTTCCCAAGCGGGCGTTTCAAATTTAATTCACGCGCGCATTTCTAACGACGTTGTCAATACTGGCGAATCGAAAGTCACCCACTTTGCGGCGCGCGGCGCGTGTTTGCGTTGCGTGTTTCCAGAAATGCCAGCGCCCGGAGTGTTGCCAACGTGTGATCTTGCGGGCGTGATGGGACCAGTGGTGGGAATGGTCGGTGCGTTTGCCTCAAGCCAGGCATTGTTCTTGCTTGCAGGCCGCGCTGATTTGCTTGAACGAAAATTATGGAGCGTGGATTTGGCCGCGCATCGGCACGCAACGATCGCGGTTTCAGTTGATGAGCATTGCGCGTGTTGCGGCAAAAAAGAATTTTCATTTCTTGAGCCCGTGAATGAAGCGTCGCGCGTGGCGCACTTGTGCGGGCGGGGGGCGATGCAGGTTCTGCCCATGCATCGGACCAAAGTAGCCAGCCCGACAGTGGACATGGATTTACCTGCGCTGCAAAAACAATTGCTCGACCATGGACAATTCACAATGCGTGGCGGATCTTTGCACGGCCAACTGCGCAATGTTCCAGGCCTTGGCGGAGAACCTGTTGAATTAACTATTTTCGCCGATGGCCGCGCCATTGTTGGCCGTTGCAGCGACGAAACCATTGCGCGCTCCATTTATGATCGCTTCATTGGCGGTTGAAAAATATAAATTCCACTTTGTTTGAGCTAGGAAATCCGTATAGGATTCATCCATGTCAACAGCAACCACCACAAGCGTAGGAATTGGATCAATGATCGCCCCGGGCCTTCTGTACGGCATCAGCTATGCGGAAAAACTCTGCAAGGATATTCCGGCCGACAAGTTTGGCCACTGTCCAATGAAGGATGTGAATCATCCGCTGTTCTACATTGCGCATTTGGGTTTGTACGCCGAGCGCATTCTGGAAATGATTGGTCGCAAAGATTTGGCGAACCCGATCGATCCAAAGCAAGATGAATTTTTTAAGAATGGCGCGCCGTGCTTGGAGCAAACTGGTCAATATCCAAACAAGGATGTTGTGCTGAAAAATTTCTTGGAGCGCTACAAGCTTGTAGCCGCCACGCTGCCTGGCGTTTCAGATGAGACTTTCTTGCAAGCCAATCCAATGGGCGGCCGCATGAGCGAAATGTTTCCAACAATGGGCTCGGCAGTCATGTTCATGTGCGGCAGCCATATGCAAATGCATCTTGGACAAATCAGCGCGTGGCGCCGAGTCATGGGCATGGGTAGTTGCAATTGATATTTGCCAACTGAACAATCCAAAAGCATTCCATGCACAAATCGCACATTCTTGCCTTTGATCAAGGCACGACCAGTTCGCGCTCAATTGTTTTTGACGACAATGGCGCATTGCGATCCGTGGCTCAGCAGGAATTTCACCAATCATTTCCAAACACAGGTTGGGTGGAGCACAATGCGCAGGAGATTTGGAACACGCAACTCGAAACGGCGCGTGAGTGCATCAAGCGCGCCAAGCTTGGTCCGCGTGATATCGCCGCCATTGGCATAACAAATCAGCGTGAAACAACGGTGATTTGGGAGCGCGCCACGGGTCGACCCATTGCGCCGGCAATTGTGTGGCAAGACCGCCGCACAGCAGCGCTCATGGACAAGCTTCGTGCGACAGGCGTGGAGTCGCGTGTTCGTGAAGTGACTGGGTTGTTGCTTGATCCGTATTTCAGCGCGTCCAAAATGGCCTGGATATTGGATCATGTTCCACACGCGCGAGAGCGCGCGGCCAAAGGCGAATTAGCGGCGGGCACGATTGATTCTTGGTTGCTTTGGAAACTTACTGGCGGTCGTGCGCATAAGACTGATGTCACCAACGCCAGTCGCACAAGTTTGCTTGATCTCAAAACATTGCAGTGGAGCCAAGAGATGCTTTCCATTTTCAATGTGCCCGTTGAAATTCTTCCCGCGGTTGTTTCCAGTGATAGCGAATTTGGCGTGAGTGATCCTGAACTTTTTGGGAGCGAAATTCCAATTCGCTCCATGATTGGTGATCAACAAGCCGCGCTCTTTGGTCAGTTGTGTTTGGACAAAGGAATGGCGAAAAACACCTATGGAACTGGGTGTTTTATGCTTATGCAAACCGGCACGCAGCCTGCGATGAGCAAGAACAGATTGTTGACCACCGTGGCGTGGCGCATGGGGGATCAGCCGGCGCATTACGCGCTTGAAGGCAGCGTGTTTGTTGGCGGTAGCGCGGTGCAGTGGTT
>CAJACJ010000407.1 GCA_903938205.1 uncultured bacterium | reverse complement strand
TTCAAGAGCAATTTCAGGATCGATGATTTGTCCAGCATCGACAATCAACTTGTCGGTGCGTGGATCGATCAACGCCAAGAGAGCGGTACGACCACGAAGCACATCGCGTAGTGGAACTTCAACATCCTCACCCTTCATAACGGCCTTCTTCGGAATGCCGCGTTTGGTGCCGCAATTTTCCTCACAAATCGTCACACTTTGGGCCACATCGCACAACTTGCGCGTGAGGTAACCGGAGTCGGCGGTCTTGAGGGCGGTGTCGGCCAGACCCTTGCGGGCGCCGTGGGTTGAACTGAAATATTCAAGAACTTTCAAGCCTTCGCGGAAGTTGGAAATAATTGGTGTTTCAATAATTTCTCCACTTGGCTTGGCCATAAGTCCACGCATACCGGCGAGCTGCTGCATCTGGCTCTTGTTACCGCGGGCGCCGGAGTCGGCGAACAGGTACACAGGATTGAGATAGCGACGTTTCGCATTGGCCTTGGTTGCCTCTGCGGAATTCTCGCGGCCTTCTTGATCGCGTCGATCGTTCTTGAGCGTCTCCATGAGGCGCTCGGAAACTTCGTTGCGGCATTTAGCCCACGCTTCAAGAACTTGATTCTTACGTTCTTGATCGGTGATGGCGCCAGATTCATAATTGCGTTGAATCTTGGTCACGCGCTTCTGCGCATCATCAATGAGCTTTGTCTTTTCCGCGGGCACGCGAAGATCGGCGATGCCGAAGGACAAACCACTGCGGGTGCTGTAGCGGAAACCAGTTTCCTTCATACGGTCAAGCAGAATAATGGTGTGCGACTTGCCCAGTTGACGGAACGTGTCATCGATGACGCGCGCCGAACCCTTCTTGCCAAGGGAGCAGTTGTAGAACGGCATTCCATCGGGAAGAATTTCACTGAACAACAAACGACCAACCGTGGTCATCATGCGTTTGTTGGCGCGCATTTTCTGAGCTGGCTTTGATTGATCCATCACGACTTCGCTGAAGCGATCCAAGCGCACTTCAATCCAAGTGTGGTAATCCAACGCGCCAGTTTCCCAAGCCAAAATAGCTTCATTTGGGCTGAGGAAGTGGGGGATCTTGGCCAATCGCTTGCGCTCTTCATCGCCAATTGCGCCGTCGCCTTCGACAAATCGATCAAGCGATGCTGGAGCTTCTTCAAGCGTGCATGTGAGGAAGTACACACCCATGACAATGTCCTGCGAAGGACTGACGATTGGGTTTCCGTTGGCTGGACTGAAGATGTTGTGCGTTGACATCATCAACACATGCGCTTCAGTTTGCGCTTCCACCGACAGTGGAAGATGCACGGCCATTTGATCGCCGTCAAAGTCGGCGTTGTAACCGGTGCAGACCAATGGATGGATTTTGATGGCGTTGCCTTCAACAAGAACAGGCTCGAACGCTTGAATACCCATGCGATGGAGAGTTGGCGCGCGATTCAAAAGCACTGGATGATTCTTGATGACTTCTTCAAGCACGTCCCACACTTCTGGGTCGCGACGATCAAGCATGCGCTTGGCGCTCTTGATGGTGTCGGCAAGTCCACGATCCTTGAGCTTGCGAATGATGAACGGTTGGAACAATTCCAACGCGATCTTCTTTGGCAAACCGCATTGATGCAGCTTGAGTTCTGGACCAACCACAATGACGGAACGCGCCGAATAATCAACGCGCTTGCCGAGCAAATTCTCGCGGAAGCGGCCTTGCTTGCCCTTGATCATGTCGGTGAGCGACTTGAGCGGACGATTGCTTGAACCAAGCACTGGGCGACGGCAACGGCCGTTGTCGAATAGCGCATCGACCGCCTGTTGCAACATGCGCTTCTCATTGCGCACAATGACTTCTGGCGCGTTGAGATCCATCAACTTCTTCAAACGATTGTTGCGGTTGATGATGCGGCGATAAAGATCATTCAAATCGCTGGTGGCGAAATTTCCGCTTTCCAACATGACAAGCGGACGAAGGTCCGGTGGAATCACTGGAACAACATCAAGCACCATCCACTGTGGATCATTTTGGCTGCCGCGGATTTGCTCAACAAGCTTCAGGCGCTTGGACAAATCTTTTTGACGCTGCTTGCTCTTGGTTTCATCAAGCTTTTGGCGAAGCTCAACGCTGAGTTCATCCAAATCCAACTTGCCATCGGAAAGCAATTCACGAACGGCGTCGGCGCCCATCATGGCGGAGAAACTGCTGGAGCCATGCTTGTCTTGCTCGCTGCGGCACTCATCTTCCGTGAGCACTTGCTTGAATTCAAGATCGGTCGAGCCTGGATCGGTGATGACGTAATCTTGGAAGTACACAACCTTCTCAAGATCGCTGGTCTTCATTTCAAGAAGATTGCCAAGTCGGCTTGGCATGGCCTTGAAGAACCAAATGTGAACCACTGGCGCGGCTAAATTAATGTGGCCCATGCGCTTGCGACGAACGCGGCTGTGCGTGAC
>CAJACJ010000406.1 GCA_903938205.1 uncultured bacterium | reverse complement strand
TCACTGGGCGCCGTTCCTCAAACCACTGTTGGTTATGAAAAAATGTTCAATCCATCCATCTTGGCCGCGCAAAGTGAGGCGCGATTTGTGGATTTTATTTTGGATGGTCAACCCGAACCGCCTTTGTATTTCGCCAACATGAAACGCGACAACAAGATGGGTCCAAAAGTTTTGGGCGGCGTGCCAAAGTTGCAACACATCACCGCTGCAGAAATGAAATCAATTGATGGCCGAACGTGCGCCATCGTGGACACTCGTCCATGGGCTGATTTCAAAGCGGGACATATCGCAGGCGCGCTGTCATTGCGTCTTTCCAATTCATTCAACACGGACGCGGGCTCAGTCATTGATGAGCATGAAAAAATATATCTCATTGTTCAAGCGTCACGTTTGGACGAGGCCGTGCGCGATTTGATTCGAGTTGGCTTGGACAACTTCGCTGGTTGGTTTGAAACCAGTGATATGAAGCACTATGAAGCCGCGGGCGGAAACCTGGTTTCCACCGACGAAGTTTCGGTTGCGCAGGCGCAAACATTGCTTGCCAATGAGCATCCATTTGTGCTTGATGCGCGGCGAAAAACAGAATTTGCGGGCGGCCACATTTCTGGCGCTGTCAACATTGCGCACACACGGCTGTTTGCACGGATTCAGGAAGTGCCAAAAGACCGAAAAGTGCTTGTGAACTGCTTTGGTGGCGGCCGTTCATCGCTTGCATGCTCGCTGTTACAAAAGCACGGCTATCAAGTTGCAAATCTTGCCGGTGGATTTAACGAGTGGAAAAAAGCTAAAGTATGAAAGGCTCATTGCGTTGCATATGAGCAATTTGAAATCACAATTCAATTCGGAGAACCCCATGAACTCAACAAACGACACACAACAAACTCATTTTTCACCGCAAGCACACTCCGAAGTTCATGACAAAACCAAATCTACAAACAACGCCGTGATCAATGTGCATCCGCGCGAAGTGCGAAAATGGCTTGAGTCTGGCGATGCCATTTTGGTTGATGTCCGCGAGGCCGACGAGCATGCGCGCGAGCGAATTCAAGGCGCGCAACTTGCAGCACTGTCAACTTTCAATCCCAGCCAAGTGCGCGCCATGGCAAAACCTGGTCAACGCATGGTGATGCATTGCAAAAGTGGGCGCCGCGCCACTGACGCCGCTCGCATGATGGCGGAGTTCGCAAGCACGGGATTGGCTATCAGCTCCATGACTGGCGGCATTGAAGGGTGGAAGACAGAACAATTTCCTGTTGTGCTCAATACAGCAGTTTCAAAAATCAGCGTCATGCGCCAAGTTCAAATTGTGATCGGTCTTGGAGTACTTGTGGGCGCCGCGCTCGCATGGTTTGTTCACCCGACCTTCATTGCAATTCCAGCATTTTTCGGCGCGGGTCTTACATTCGCTGGCGTTTCTGGAACTTGTGCTCTGGCGTCGATCATTGGAAAAATGCCTTGGAACAAATTCAATTCCGGCGCCGATTCGTGTGGCATCTAAAATATTCGCGATTATTCATTGGAATGATCTTCGCTAAAAAATGACCACCTCATTTTGGCAACAGAGTCCATGCATGACCACTGATCAACTTCACATTCGCAACATGACGCGAACGGAACTTGATGTCATTGTGGAGTGGGCGGCCAATGAAGGCTGGAATCCTGGCCTGCATGACGCGGACATATTTTGGGCGACCGATCCAGAGGCGTTCATCGCGGCGGAATTCAACGGCGAAATGATCGGAGGTGGATCCATTGTCAGTTACAGCCGAGTATGCGGCTTCATGGGCCTTTTTATTATTCATCCAAAGTTTCGTGGTCGAAATTTTGGACGCCAACTATGGATGGCTCGACGTGACCGTTTAATCAAGCGACTTGATGCGCCAGCTCGCATTGAGATGGATGGCGTGTTCAACATGCAAAGTTTTTACGCCAAAGGCGGCTTTCAGTTTCTTTACCGTGACTTGCGATTTCAAAGAGTGGAATC
>CAJACJ010000405.1 GCA_903938205.1 uncultured bacterium | reverse complement strand
GGTGGACGAAGACGCCATCGCGCGCGCGATGCGTTTTTCTTGGGAGCAACTCAAACTCACTATTGAAGCCAGCGCCGCCGTTGGTGCGGCGGTGGTGATGCAGGATTCTTTTCGCGCACTCGCTCATGAACGCAAGTGGCGTAACGTGGTGATTATTTTCTGCGGTGGCAATGTGGATCTAGATCACTTGCCTTGGTCACGCTAATTTGTACATCTTTGGGCAATAGCGCTTACGGCGGCAAGAATGATCGTGAGCAAAATTTTGTGTGTGATAAGTTCGTGTGCAACAAGTTCATGCACAACAACTTCATGCACAACAAGTTTGTGCGCAACAATTTTGTGCGTAACAAGTTCTTGCGTAACAATGCATTCCATTACGGCGCGGCTGGGACCTTCACGGGTTGCGCCGCGATCATGGCGTCTAACTTTTCCAAACGAAGCGCGTGACGCTTTTGATCGGGCTCTAATTTGGCAAGCGCCGCCAAGTGAAGGCGCGCGCGCTGGAAATCACCATCTTCAATAGCCAGAGTGGCGGCAAATTCGCGCGTGGCTGCGTCAAACGGATTGATGCGCGCAGCTTTCTCAACGGACGCGCGCGCGCCCGTTAAATTATTTTGAAGCCGGTATAAGCGCGCCAACTCCAACGCATAACTTGGATCCTGTTCCTCAAGCAAATCAAGCGCTTTCAGATGCGTGATCGCGGCCTGTTGATCGCCAGAATTTAAATTACCTCGCGCGTACACGCGGTGCGGATACGGATCCACGGGACGAGCCTTGGCGTAGGCGTCCAAAAGCGTGGTCGCAATTCCATCAACCTCTGGTTGCTCCTTCAAGCGCCGACGCAATTTCAACTCAAGCAAATCTGGTTGATCGGGATATTGCACAAGCCACTGATCAATGATTTCATCGGTGAGATCAACCGCTGGTTTTTTTACCTTTGGCCAACGCGCGGCCACCAACACGGTCTGTGCTATCTGCGATGGTTCTCCAACTTGTTTCGCCAAGAATGTCGCCAGTGCGTCAAGCCGTTCTTGCTCCGCCTGCCGCGTGGCTAGTTGCAACTGTGGATCTTTCGCGCGGATTGTGTCGGATAATTTTTCCAGCGATGGCTCTGGCGCCAAACCCCACTGCGTGACTTGCTCGGTGGCCCACGCAATAAAACCCGCGTAAAATTCGTCGCCACTCACGCCAACTGTTTCTTCAAATGCGTGACTCTCATCCAAGCCTTGCTTGTACTTTTCAAGCAATTTCGGAACGGAATCAGCGCCCCACTTGCCTTGCAAATATTCCACCATCCAACACCCTTGCGCGTATGCCAACGGCCTGTCCTGCGGCGTCTCTGGTCGCACAAACGCCCATTTGATTTTATCTAGCGTAAATAATTTTCCATTCGCCAACGCGCGCGCCAGCATTTGGCACGTTTCAAAAGTTCGCGGCTTTGTTTCCATGCTGACAGCAAGCGCCTCTGTCAGCCAATGCGGAATTCTATTTTGAGTTTGACTCAGCGTCACCGTGTGCGTGTATTCGTGACGCAACACTTGAAGCCAATCAAACAAGCCAAGATGTTTTTTTGGATTGCCCTCCCTGGGAACTTCAAGCGCAATCACTGGTCCTGTTGCCGCGGCCATGGTGTGAATTCCCGGCATACCAGTAATGCGCACGGCGAAAAATTCGTGGTTGGGCAACACTTCAATTGTGGTTTTTCCCGCGGGTTCGTGAGCAAATCGTTTGGTCACATCGGCGTACATGGACTCCAACGCCGCGGGCATAAGTTCCGCAACAACCTCGTCGATACCTGGCTTCACGCGAATTCGAAAGTGCGGCGAATCAATCTCCTTCCATTTAGAAAGTTCATCCATCAACCACAAACCAAATGAACTGCGCGTGTCAAAGGGATCTAATTCCGCGGCGGCTTTCAAAGTGGCCACCGCG
>CAJACJ010000404.1 GCA_903938205.1 uncultured bacterium | reverse complement strand
GCTCACTTGTTCAGGCGCTTTGGGCGCTCACTTCCTATTTCAAGACAAGAGATTTTTCGCTATGCAATCACAACTTCAAAAATCTAAAAAAATATATGGCGTCACCTTCACCGCTCTTGCTGCAACCATTGCGCAATGCATTGTCTCAAACACCAATGCATCTATTACATTCTTTGATGACACCGCGGCATTCAACGCCGGATTACTCAGTCATCCATTATCACAGTACAACCAAACATTTGAAACCTACACCGGCGCGGCTTCTGAATTCACTGGCGGCGCCGGTGAATATGCGTGGATTGCCAGCGCCGCAAACGGTCTCGTTGGCGAAGCCGATCTGATTCGCACCATCAACCCCAGCGATACATTGAAATTTGAATTCATTCCCGGCGCCGTGTATGCAGTTGGCGGCCTCTTTCATTACACCGATAACACCGGCGCGTTCCTGAGCGGCGTTATGAAAGTTCAATTAAACAACGGCGATGTGTTTGTGCGATCCATCGATAGCGCAAGCACCTTCACTGGTTTTGAAAGTGACGGCGACAGCATTCTGTCTTTACAACTCAGCCACTTTCAAACAACCCCCATCAACTTCGCCGCCGTTCAATCATTGCTCATTGGATATGTACCTGCCCCGGGCATGACCGCGTTCTTGTTCATGATTGGCATTGCCACCACACGACGGCGGCGCAACGAACACTCGGCTGCAGTGCTTGCTGCGAAAAATGTATAAAAAGCAAAACCCCGACGAAAAGGGGTACGTCGGGGTAAGGTCGAAAAAGGGGGTCGACCACATGCTTGTTTTGAAAGTGCCAGCACGACACTCTCTTACATAGATGTAAACGTAAAAAACAGGTGACCTTGATCACGCACTTTGACATTTTTGCAAATTTATTTTTATTTGACTGATAAACGAGGGTGGAAACAAACAATTTGAAGTATTTGTTAAAAAATTGTTTAGTGCGTGATCAAGGACAGGCAAAAATTACGTTTACATCTATGTGAAGAGCATTCCTAAATATCTTTGGTCAGAGATTGAAACCGCCCAACTGCAAATCCTTCAAGCAGAAATGCTTTTATGGCTGCCCAAGCAACCGCAAATTAGCCGCCAAATTTTTCACGTGTCACAATCCAGCCAGGTGTACAACCTGCATCCTGATCCAAGCGCCATTGGCGGCATCAATTTAAACCTGTGTCAAAAACACTTCCACGCCAGCCTGTCTGGTCCAGAACGCGCTGACCTTGAGATTGAGTGCATTGTGCATGAAGGCTCCACCATGACGCTGCCCATTTGGGCTGTAGCGCAAGGACCAGAAGCCGAAGTGAATGTGTGGGACAGTTTTGGAAAGCTCGTGGTGCCCGATCTATTGGCCCGTGGCAGTGATGCGCCAGACCTTCGCCTGAATGCCGGCAAGTACATGATTATTGCAAGCGTCACTGGCACCACAACCATGGTGCTTGGCGCTGGTGTGGACATGAACGAAGTCACACTGCCGCAAGCGCAAAGTGTCAGACGCCGCTTACACGCCACTGGTTAAGCAGCCCTCCATAATTGACATTGGATTTGAAATAGCATAAAAACGCCTTTAATTAGGCGTTTTTACACTTTTTCAATTTCAAACTCAAACTCACTCACCCGTTGCGCGCCGCACAGCATCCGCAATTTAAATTTAGACAATCACCAATGTTTCCATTACAGCATCCAGCGCCGCATCAAAGGCGCGGACCGTTTGTGGTCTATCGCTTGGATTAATCGACAGCGCCTTATTCAACAGGTCGCTGATTGGACCAGCCAACTCGGGGCACACCTCTTCAAGGCGCACGCGCTCATCCATTAGCACGGCCTTTAACAAACCGGCGGCGCTCTTGCCATCCGCTTCGTATGGCAAACGACCAGCAAGCATTTCAAATAGCAACAATGCAACTTGGTACACGTCGCTGGTCACACCAATGCGGTCGCTGCGACCGTCGGTTTGCTCCGGGCTCATGTACGCGAATGTTCCCACCAAGTGACCTGTCTCCGTTCGGAAACCAGTGCGGCGGCCCTCTTCATTGGTAAGGCGAGCCACACCAAAGTCAACAAGTTTAATGTGACCATCAGTGGTCACCATCACATTGTGTGGTTTGATGTCACGGTGAATAACGCCCGCGTCATGCGCGTGCGCCAAGGCCGCAAGAATTTCTTGAATAAGAACAATGCTGCGCGCGGTGGTTGGGCTGTTGGCCTTGGTCCACATGTCCAGCGACACGCCGTTGATGAATTCCATAACCAAATACGTGTTGCCATTCACGGAACCTGTTTCCACAACCTGCACAATGCCAGAGTGGGAAAGTCGTGACAACGCGCGGCATTCTTGGCGGAATCTCTGCAACACTTGGCTACCGGCGCCATGCGAGCGAACCGTTTTAATGGCCACGCGACGGCCAGTTGCGCTGTTGATGGCGCTAAACACGCTGCCCGCGCCACCAGTGCCCAACACGCGGTCAATGGTGTATCCAGAAATCTGTGGCAATGGCTCTTCATGCTCTACGACGTCCTTGGCGGCGTCGGCAGGCATGACCATGTCTTGCGAATTCATGTCGCCTTCAAGCAAGCCTTCTACTTCTGTGCGAATGTCGGCGTCTGGGCATGCAAAATCTAGGAACGCCTTGCGCTGTGCGCTGGCCATGCAGGACACAGTGTCAAACAGGCCGCGAACAATCATCCAACGATTTGGTGCATTTTGTGGGCACAGACTCATTTGGACACCTCATCGGAGCTGTCATCCATTGAGTCAATTACATTGTTTGCCGCACTTGGTCGAATAGCGCCAGTGCGAACGCGAACATCGTAATCCGTCTGCAACCATGCTTTGGCAAAGCGCCAATCGCGGGACACAGTTGCACTGCTTAAATCCAACAAGCGCGCAATGTGTTCTGGTTCCAAACCGCCAAAGATGCGCAGTTCAGCAACTTGCGCACTGCGAGGATCTTCCTTGGCCAAACTTTGCAGGGCGTCTTCCAAAGCCAAAATGCCGCCGGAATCAACTGTCGCGTCAAAGGGTTCAAAGACATCAGTGCTGGCTTTAAAAGTTTGACCGCCACGCTTCTTGGAAAGGCGGCGGCGCGCATGATCGCCCAACACAGAGCGAAGTACGGTAGCAGCGGTAGCCAAGAAATGCTCTTCTGATTGAAATTCTTTGGAATCGCGCTCGGCCAACTTGATAAAGGCTTCATGCACAACGGCGGTTGGTTGCAAGGTGTGGCCGCGAGGTTGCGAGCGCATGTGCAAAGCGCTCAGCTCCTTCAGGCGAACATAAATGCTTTCAAACAACTCTGAAAGCGGTAAAATTGTCTGCTGGGAATCGGACACAGGGGAACTCCAAAAACCAAACTGACTTTGAATTGTTTGGAAACGCCCAAACTCATCAAAACCCAGAACTACCCTTAAACCATCCGACCGTCCCTGATATCTCCGACATCTTGAACCTACACCAAATACAAAGCAAGTCAAGCAAGTGGCGATAAATAGATTTGAATTCATAAATTCTGTACACAAATAGTTCCTTTGAAACCTATTACGGCAGATTTTTTTATTTTCCAAACACAAATTAAATGAAGAAAATGTGAGTCACGGGGACGCGCCAGTTTGTTAAAGAAAATTTGTG
>CAJACJ010000403.1 GCA_903938205.1 uncultured bacterium | reverse complement strand
TACCAAACTTCCGGCATCACTTGGCGCGCTGATTACAACTTAATCCTTGACCCCACCGACACCAAGGCAGACCTGACCGCGTGGGTTTCCATGCTGAACGTGTCGGGCCGCAGCTACGAGAACGCGCAATTAAAATTAATCGCGGGCGATGTGCAGCGCGCGCAAAGCAACAACAATCGTGGACGTGGCGCGCCGATGATGATGAAAGCAATGGCGGATGGTGCCGCCGAGGGCTTCCAAGAAAAAGCGTTCTTTGAATTCCATCTTTACACGCTGCCACGCCCCGCGAACATTCCAGAAAATTCCAGCGAGCAGATCGCGCTGTTTCCAACCGCGCGCAATATTCCCGTGGAAAAACTTTTGGTCTACGAAGGATCGGACATCAACGGTTTTGGCGGCGGCATGATTGACCAGCCGGAATTTGGAGCCATGGGAAAAACCAAAGTGGATGTCTTTGTTCGCTTTAAGAACGAAGTTGCCGCCAACTTGGGAATGCCTCTTCCAGCGGGCAAATTGCGTGTTTCCAAGCGCGACGACGCCGACGGCTCGCTTGAATTTATCGGCGAAGATTTGATCGGTCACACACCCAAGGATGAGAAAATTCTAGTGCGACTTGGATCAGCCTTTGATGTGGTGGGCGCCCGCACTCAAACCGATTTCAAATCTGACCGCGGCCGCCGTGAAATGTCCGAGTCTTTCAAGATTGAAATTCGCAACCGCAAGGACAAGCCAATCACCGTATTGATTCGCGAACCACTCTATCGCTGGAGCAACTGGGACATTACAACCACCAGCCAACCCTTTGAAAAGAAAAACTCGACCACCATTGAATACACGCTCGACGTGCCCGCCAACTCCGAAAAGTTGATCACCTACACCGTGCGCTACCGCTGGTGATGTGAAACCGTATTGACGTGATATGAAGTCGCTTCTGAATTGAGCCAAGCACACGCATCAACTTCTCGAACATATTTCCACCAGACAGCTGAGCAATTTCACCAATCGATTTCGCGCAACTTCCACGCAACCTTCACCGACATTCTTAGTGCAAACACTCACAGAAATCAAAGCCATTCTTGCCTCGCGCGGATTGCGTCCCAAGCATCGCTTTGGACAAAATTTTCTGCATGACCACAACGTGCTTCGCTTACTTATGAAGGCCGCCAATATTTCCGCGGGTGAAGTCATTCTGGAAGTTGGTCCAGGCACGGGCGCGCTCACGGATCTATTAGTCGCCGCCAATGCGCACGTGATCGCCTGTGAAATGGACCGCGACTTGGCCGCTTTCAACCGCGAGCGTTTCCAAGAGCGCATCACACTGATCGAAGGCGACTGCTTGGCCGGCAAGCATTCCCTGAACCCTGACATCATTGCTGCCATCAATGGACGCCCATTTCGCTTGATCGCCAACCTGCCATATCAAGCGGCCACGCCGCTGATCGCCATTCTGCTGAATGACTTTCCATATTGCATGGGCATGCATGTCACCATTCAACGGGAAGTTGCGCAACGGCTCACCGCTACGCCCGACACCAGTGAAATGGGATTGCTCAGCGTCATGGCGCAATTTTATTCGTCCATTCACATGGTGGCCGAAATTCGCCCAGGAAGTTTTTGGCCGGAACCTGAAGTCACAAGCGCCATCATTGAAATCACTCCGCACCAACCGCGGCCAGTTCTTCCCACCCATCTGCACACACTGTTGGAGTGCGCCTTTCAACACCGACGCAAGCAACTTGGCTCCAGTCTGTCGGGGCAATTCACATTGCCAGCGGACTTTGACCGCACGCGCAGACCAGAAACATTGTCTGTTCAAGAATGGATCGCCCTGGCGCACTTCCAGATTGGCTCGTAGCAACACAATTCATCATGTAGGCGTTGGCGCGTCTCTTGTTTCAGCACGCACAAACCGCAAAAACACATTCAATTCGCGGGATCTGGCCCATTTTTGTAGACCATGTGCAGCATGTTTCCAGGCGGCACATGCGCGACCTCGCTCATGTACGCGCGCATCAGCATTAAGCCGCGCCCTGATGGGATTTCTAAATTTTCCTCGGCGGTTGGATCTGGAACGCCCTCTGGATCAAATCCATGTCCCTCATCTTCAATCTTAAAATCCGCGCTTTCGTGGTCAATTTTGCACACAAACTTGACCACCTTGCCAGGCTCGCTGCGATTGCCATGGCGAAATGCGTTCACTATGGCCTCTTCAAGACAAAGGCGAATAGCGAACTGCGCGAACTCCGTGTAATTGCAATTGATCAACGCTTGGGCAACACCCTTCTGCACTTTTTCAAGATCAGTTTTTAAATCCGTCAGGATTTGATCTTGAATGTAGGGTTCGCTTCTCAATGTGTTGATCCACGAGCAAAATTAAAATTACTTAAAACTTTTCATCGCCACATCACTGGTGTCCACGATCTGAAACATCTTGTTCAATTTCGTGATCTTGAATATTTCAAAGATTGGCTTTGGAATGTCGCTTAAATACAACTGCCCCTCTTTGACACGAATGCGATTGTGGCAAGTGATCAAAACCCCGAGCGCCGCGGAAGACAAATGCTCAACGCCTTGAAATGAAATCACAACCTTGGGTTTTGTCGCGCTATCAATCACCGTGACAATGTCTTTGCCAATTTGGTGAATAACGGTTTCATCAATAATGCTGCGCTGGGTGAACGTAATCTTTTTCACGCCCGCGTCATCGGAAATTTGAATGACGGTAGTTGGGTTGCTCATAATTTTCTCCACAAATTTAAATTCACAAAATTATTTATTCACAAAGCGTATCGAATTACATTCCCGCGTCGCCACCCGCTCCGCTGAGTTGATTTCGCAAGCCAGGAAAGAGAACGTCCTCGGTTTCTTGCTGAATTAAAATTTCAGGACGAATCATGAGCAACAGCGTCTTCTCCGTCTTGGAGTTAATGCGATTGGTGAAGAATCGATTAACCACTGGAATTTTGCTCATCACTGGAACGCCAACTTCCACTTCGTAATCAGTGGTGACGCGTTGTCCACCAAGAACCGCAGTGCCTTTATCTGGAACGGTGATTGTGGTTCCAATAGAGGTGTTCTGAAAGTTGGGTGTTTGGAAAGTATTCTTTGCGATTGATCCTTGACCCGTGAACGAACCAGACGCAGTTGTGATGGCTTGTTGATAGTCAACTTGGGCAAATGTAATTGGTCCCTGAAGTTGGAAGCTCACATTCAAACTCACATAGCGACGATCCGCACTGATGACGCCCTGCAATCCAAGTGAGAAGCCGGATGAAATCTGGCTCACAATAGGTGTGGACGTTGCGCCGCCCGATGCGTTGTTGAATCCAGACACATACGACTGATTGTCGGTCACGGAGATAAACGAAATCTGCCCGTTTTGCATGGTCAATCGTGGCGATGTCACAAGCACGTTGCGTTGATCGGCCTGCGTGGCGCGAACCAACAAATCAACTTGAACATCATCCAGGAATGTCATACCAACAGTCAATGCTGGGTTTGCAAGCGCCGCAGCACCGAACACGCCGTTGATACCCGCCGCGCCAAGAGTGTTCACAAGCGGCAAGCCTTCTTGTTGAACATTGATGGCCGACAAGCCGTTGCTCACTCCGCCGTTGGCGTATGTATTTCCATTCTTCACCACGCCAACCGGAACGCCTACGGCTCCAGTCTGATACTGAATTGTTCCGGGAGTTGTTCCAGGCAAACCAATAGCTTGACCTGTGGCGACAGCATTACCATCCGCTGGATTGCCGATACCCGAGAAAACCACGGGATTCTTCAAAGCACCAACTTGGCCTTTGCCGCCCTGTTGAAAGAAGAAGTCGCGCAGATTGAAATTAGGATCGGCCTGAAGCGCATTTTCATACTGCGCGTTGTTGGTGTTGAAGTAAATGTCAAAGTCCAAACCAATTTGCTCAAACCAGTCGGTGTCAATTTTGAGCACGCGAACTTCAACATTAATTTGCAACGCCAAGTCGTCACGAAGTTGCTTCAACAAATCCGCAATGCTGCGATGCGTATCAAGCCGCGCCGTGATAACCAGTTTGGTGTCGAATGGCTCCATGGTGGCGCCGCTATTCCACGCCTCTGGATCAACAGTATTTTGAATCAGGGTCTTTAAAAAACTCACTCGCCCACTCTTGCCATCCTCGGTAATGAACGGGGTAAGAGGAAATCCTTCGCCGCCAGTAGCGCCACCGCCACCGCCGCCACCTCCGCCGCCACCGCCGCCACCACCACCGCCGCCACCACCACCGCCACCGCCGCCACCGCCGCCGCCGCCATTCACAGAAAGCGGTGGTACGACGACTGTGTCTGGGTATTTAAAAACCAAATCAGTCAGGTCATACACTCTTGGCTTTTTAGATTCCGGAAGATTTTGCAACGCGGTCACGGTAGTCACAACAACTTGGCCATCCATAATTTCAGCAACTGGATGATTGCTCTCACCCACTTGTTCCAAAATTCGTTCAAGCATGACTTTGGGACTTACATTTCCGCCTTCAAACAGAACTGGTGTTTCTTTGGTGACTTCAAACTCAGCCAACGCCTTCCAATTCACGTGAAACGGAATGCCGCCAGAGCCGCCGCCTGCCGCAAAACATGAATTCAGCGCCGCGCTGATTGGCGTGCCTGCATCACCTGTATCAGTGGTCGCGCCGTAAGTCACAACCTTTTTCATGCGCTTAGCAAGATCCAAATCCGCCTGCGTGCGCTGGGTACCCATTGGCGCAAAATCAGGATTCGTGTTGCTAAATGAAAGCGCTTCCCAATCTTCTTTGGAGGGGTAGGTCATCAGAGAGTTTGTGCTGCGTGGACCATCACCCGCCAAATTAATTTTGGGAGGAATAGAGGCCTGCATGTCCTGCAACTGAATCTGGCCGTAGCCAGAATTTCGTTGACGCTGTGCATCAGCCCATTGTCGATACATCTTGGTGCTTTCAAGCACGTCGCGCAGGGCAAGCGCCGCTGGATTGCTTGGATCCATGAATAGAATTTGATCGATGACTTGCAAAGCCTCGTCGTACTTCAGTTCCATTTGCAACTGACGAACGCGCATCAGCATTTCGCTGATTGTTGCGATACGCTTTTGTTGCGCCATGCGCTGCGTATCCGAGATTGTTTTTTGCGCGTCGGTGCGTTGCTTGTTTTGCTCAAGTTGCTGCCCCACAAGGCGCGACTCATTGATCTGATCGATGAGCGCGGTCGCGCGATCGTTCATGGCTTTGAAATCAGCGGGAGCAAGGATGGCCTGATCAACATTCAATGATTGCTTGGCGATGCTGGCGTCGGTTTGCGCGCCGGCATAATCGCCGCGATTCAGCTTTTCACCCGCGCGAAACATGTCATTTTCAAATTCAACCCGCAGCTTTTGGCGCCGAAGAGTGATGTCGTCGCTGACGCTGTCAAGCAAACTTCCGCCGCCCTGGCCCAACTTGGATTGAGCGTCTTGCAAGCCTTTTTTGGCCTCTTCGTTGGCGGGATTCGCGTTTAAAACCGTGGTCCAATCGTCAATTGCCGTGCGCCATTGTGAGTCCGCCATGGCGGCGCGCGCGTTCTTCAAGGCTTCTGCGGGATCGGACCCTCCAGCAAGTGAAGGCGGCGTAACTGGTTGACTTGTAGAAGAATTCAACAAGTCGTCTGGCGATGTTGCTGGCTCTGAAGATGGCGCTGGTTCCGAAGATGGCGCTGGCTCCGCAGGATCATTTGACTTAGGAGCGTTGGCGTTGCGCGGCGTCTCGCTTGGCGGCGGTTCAATTGGATCATTTTGCGCCCAGGTCACCTGAGTTGGAGCCAGCGCAAGAAGTACGGCGGTTGCAAGAAGACAGAAACTGCTTCCGCGGAAATATTTGGATTCCGTCATTGGTCGAGACATCTTTGTAGGGCTCCGAGCGTTTGCGCTCGCTTGTTCTTGATAGGTGTGTGGAGAAGAAGAAGTTAGGGGTCGTGAAAGATCGTTTCGGAGAACCCAACCACACGGTTCCTTACAAGTGACAGAAGGTACCTTCCATGCCAAAAACCCGCAACACTGCCTTGATACGCCGCCTGCAAATTTAAAATTGTGGATAAATGCAGCCCATTTGGCGGGCGAGTCCCATCGCTACACTCGCGGATATGGCGCACGAAACCCATCAAATTGCCCGTCTGGCACTAGAAGATGGAACTGTCTTTCAAGGCAGTGGTTTTGGAGCCTGTTCGCCCTCCAATATGGCCCTTGGCGAGGTGGTTTTCACCACCGCCATGTGTGGATATCAAGAGGCCCTGAGCGACCCAAGTTTTTCGGGGCAAATTTTGGTCATGACTCCCACGGAAATTGGCAACTACGGGGTCAATGATGAGGATGTTGAAAGCGCCAAGCCGCAAGTCGCTGGGTTTGTCATTCGCGAACTTTCAGGACGGCGTTCCAACTATCGCGCCACGCAAGACTTGAGCGAGTGGTTGGCGGCGCATGGCGTGCCTGGCATTTACGGAATTGACACACGCGCTCTTGTTCGCAAGTTGCGCACGCAAGGCGCGCTGCGTGGAGTGATCAGCGGCAATGCCACATTCAGCGATGAGCAACTTGTGGCCAAAGCAAAATCAATTCCGTCCATGGCGGGACAAAATCTTGCGGCATGCGTTAGTCCCACGTCGCAAGGAACATGGACGGCAAATCTTGGCGCATGGGCGGACGCGCATGATGTGAACACGCTTGAAGGAAAAAATTCTGGTGGTGTGAAAAAATTCAAAGTTGCGGCGCTGGACTGCGGCGCCAAACAAAATATTTATCGCCATCTTGCGCAGCGTGGTTGCGAAGTGTTGACGTTGCCGCACAACGCAAGCGCGGCGGATATTCGCGCGCTGAAGCCCGACGGACTTTTCATTTCAAATGGTCCAGGCGACCCCGCCGCCGTCGCGGCCACAGTGGCAACTTTGCGTGAAATTGCGGGCGAAATACCCACTTTTGGCATTTGTCTTGGACATCAATTGTTGGCGCTTAGTTTGGGCGCGACAACGTGGAAACTTAAGTTTGGCCATCGCGGCGCGAATCAACCGGTGCGAAATATGTTGACCGGTCGTGTTGAAATCACAAGTCAAAATCATGGCTTCTGCGTTGATGAAGATTCACTGCGCGCGGCTGGCGGCGAGCCCACGCACATTCATTTGAACGATGGAACGCTGGCGGGATTTCGCCACACGCACAAACCAATTTTCTGCGTGCAGTACCACCCAGAGGCCAGTCCGGGTCCGCATGAATCCGCGTATCTCTTTGACTGCTTCATTGACATCATGCGCACGCGCGCGCCCGTGACGGCGCAACAAATGGAAGCGCATCAATCCGCATCCGCCCGCGTTGCCGCGGCGGCCACGGCGTAAGCGGCGCAGCATGCGCGGCCTTTACGACGAACCCGTTTGCAAACACATTCTTGTGGCCGTGGAGCGTGGAGTGGACCGCTATCCAGACGGCTTGACCTACGGAGTTCCGCAGTCGCTGCAGCGTGTGGGTGTTGGTCATCGAGTGAAGGTTCCGCTGGGTCGTGGCGACTCCTCCACATTTGGATGGGTGGTGAAAGAAATTCCGCCAGAGCAGGCGGCTTCCATTGCCGCGGAGCGCATGAAATCCATTCTTTCCATAGAGGACACCGACCCGCTTCCATCACACATTGTTGAATTAGCCCGCTGGATCAGCGTGTATTACTGCTGTCCGCTTGGTGTGGCTCTTGCGGGAGTGCTGCCGGCGGCGGTTAAAAACGCTATTGGCCGAGTTGAATCCTCGTGGATTGATCAAACCGATTTGGGTGCGCAGACTTTAAGCGCGTCGGCGGTGGCAACAACTCGTGGATCTGCAAAGCGGAATAAAAATTCTGACGCACTTGCAAGCGATCTTGCGGCAACCATTTCATCCACTGCGCCAAAACCAATTCGTCTATCAGTTGCGCACAAAAGAATTTTACAAGTGTTGCGCGACACGCCGCCAGAACTTCGACCCATTGAGTCGCGCGAACTTTTAAAGAAGGCCGCGGTGGCAACACGCGCTCCGTTGACGGCGCTCATGAAGGCCAGGTTCGTCAGCGTGGTGAAACGATCAAGCGTGGAGGCGAGTTCGCTCACTCCAGAAAATGCGCCGCGCGATTTTTCCAAGGACCGCCCCGTGCTCACAGCGTCACAAAGCGCAGCGGTGAATTCCATTCACGCCACAAGCACCGCTGGTTTTTCACAGCATCTTTTATTTGGCGTCACGGGCAGTGGAAAAACAGAAGTGTATTTGCAACTCATAGAACTATGCAGAAACGCGGGCAAAACAGCTATTTTACTGGTGCCAGAAATTTCCCTCACGCCGCAAACCACGGCGCGTGTGTTGCGGAGATTTCCAAACGACCGCGTCGCTATTTTGCATTCGGGGCTCACGGCGGCGCAGCGCAATCAACAGTGGACCATGGTTGCGCGCGGCGAGGCGAAAATAATTGTCGGCGCGCGCAGCGCCATCTTCGCGCCGGTGCCTGACGGCGAGCTTGGTTTAATTATGGTTGACGAGGAACATGATTCTTCTGGTTACAAACAAGATCAGGCGCCGCGCTACCACGGACGCGATGTGGCAATTCGCCGCGCGCAAATGTCGGCGTGTCCAGTTGTGCTTGGCAGCGCAACACCCAGTTTGGAAAGTTGGTTCAACGCCACTGAGCGCGGCATCAGCACGTTGCATCGCCTGCCCGAGCGTGCGCCTGGCTTGGTCACGCCAACCGTGGAAATCATTGACTTTTCGCAGGATATGAAGCACTTTCGCGACAAGCGCGTGCACTTGCTTGGCGCGCGATTGGCTGATCGATTGGCGTATGTCATTGAGAATGGCGGACAAGCGTTAATGCTTCTCAACCGCCGTGGATACGCCAACTGGATTTCCTGCGCCGCGCGTTGCGGCTGGATGATGCGTTGTCAACATTGCGACACTGGAATGATTTGCCACTCTGGTCCTCGCTCGCGATTTGTCCGTTGCCATCATTGCTTGACTGAACAACTTCTTCCACAAGCATGTCCTTCATGCAAAATGGGAGTGACCGTATTTGGTTTAGGAACGCAACGCGTGGAGGAAGAATTAGCGCATGTGCATCCAGCGCTTGCAAAAGCAGGCGCGGTGTTGCGCGTGGATGGTGACACCATGCAGAACAGCCACGACATTTATCAAGCGCTCGCACGCTTTGCTTCTGGCGAAGCCAAGGTTTTGGTTGGCACACAAATCATCGCAAAAGGGCTGGATTATCCCAATGTTCGGCTGGTTGGCGTGGTCAACGCCGACACCGCGATCAACTTTCCAGACTTCCGCGCCGCGGAGCGAACCTTTCAACTTGTCAGCCAAGTCGCGGGTCGATGCGGTCGCGGCAGTGGTCCCGCGCAAGCGATTGTGCAGACATTTCAACCCGACGCGCTTCCTATTCGCTTGGCGGCGTCACATCAATTTGAGGAGTTTGCAAAACAAGAACTCGCCTCGCGCAAACAATTCGACTTGCCCCCGTACCGACGCATGGCGCGCATTGTTGTGCGTCATGAAACTCTCGCATCCGCGCAAAATATTGTTTCGGAAATCCGCCGCGCGCTTGAGCGGTTGCCAGAAGCAACTAGCGCGCACTTTCGTGGACCGCTGCCCTGCCCCATCGCGCGCATTGCGGATCGCTTTCGAATTCAACTTGAAATTCTGGCCACGGATGCCAACGCCCTGCAGCGCCTGATTGCAGCCGCGCGCAATCGGGCTATTTTTCCAAGTGGCGAAATGTGCGCCGTGGATATTGATCCTGTCGCGCTTCTCTAAACCAAGGCGGTTCGTTCCCTCGCTTTCAAGCGCAAATTTCGCTAGAATGCCTCAGTTTCACAGACATTCTTTCAATCCGTTTTTTACACGTTTGCCGTGCCGTAAAAGCACTATCTTTGAAAGCGACATTTGGAGCATTCTTCAGTGAGCAACACTCCCTCTTCCAATCCTTCCCCTTCCGCTCAATACGCCGCCGCGTCGGTGAATGGCCTTGACCCCGCCTTGCTTGAAGCGCTCTATGCCGATTGGCAGCGCGATCCCGCGAGTGTGAATCAAGAGTGGCGTAGTTTTTTCCAAGGCTTTGAACTTGGCTTTGAGCGTTCGCCAAATCCCGCCGCCGAAACCGCGCCAGCCACCAACGAAAAATCATCCGCAACTTCCGCCGTGTCCGCCGCGCCAGCCGCAATCGGAATGACTCACGGCTCACAAAGCAAAGTCGCCGGTCTCATTGACGCCTATCGCACACTTGGACATTTGGCGGCGTCACTGGATCCGCTTGGCGTGGAGCGACCATTTCCAGAGGAGCTGCAACTTGAATCATTCGGTTTGACCGACAATGATTTGGGCGCCTCGTTTGATCCCGGAACGCTGCCACTTCCAAATCCAAGTTCACTGACCGAGATCATCAATCTTCTGGAAGAAACATATTGCCGACATGTTGGTGTTGAGTATCAACATGTTCAAGATCCTCAGCAACGGCGCTGGCTGCAGCAACGCATGGAAAGCGTGCGCAATCAGCCGCAATTTGACGTTTCTGTGCGCAAGCGATTGCTTGAAAGACTTATTGCGGCCGAAGGTTTTGAAT
>CAJACJ010000402.1 GCA_903938205.1 uncultured bacterium | reverse complement strand
ATCACCATTTGCCGCGCCATGATGGGCGCCACATTTGGCAGCAAAGCCGCCGCTGGAACTATCCGCGGCGACTTTGGAGTCTCAAATAGTTACAACCTAATTCATGGTTCTGACAGCCCAGAAGCCGCGACCCGTGAGCTGGGTCTATTTTTTAAGGCCGGCGAAATTCTTGAATACACGCGAGTCAGCGACAGCTACGTCTACGATTCAACGGGTAGCAAGCCAGAGTAATAGGTCTTATAACCTTAATATACCGTGCATTTAATGCTTAAATCAAGGCATGATTTATCATTTTGCTCAATAACTCATAATTTCATTAATTTTTGAAACCAAGAGTCCCCTTTCAATGAACAGTCACACAGAACGTTCATAAGCGTTTTGTTGGATGGTGCGGAATTGCATCAATTATTTTTTTAGAACCCCTAACACAAGGCGATGAAATTGCTGAACTCGATGATTGGCAAAAATTCTCCGCTTGATCGAATGCGCAAACGAAATCGCCCCGCGGTTCGTAGCCGTTCTAATTTGCCTGTCACGACCGCAGCAGCTTTGACTGGTACCGAGGAAGAGCTTATGCGCGAAATCATGATCGAGCCAATGGACTACATGGACTCGCCCGAATTTCGCAAGAGTGGTGCCGAAAAAAATATTTATGAAATGCCTGTCGCTATCCGCTTCGCCGATGTGAGCTGGTATCGACCGCTCATGGCCAACAGCACTGGTGGAAAACAAGTTGAGCGCAAAGCCAAGAAAGCGGATTCAGTTCTCCTAACAGCTGCGCAAGAGCGCGTGATATTTTTGCAATACAACTACGCGCGATTTCGCGTGCGTCAAATGCAAGACGCTCTCAATCAGCAATCACCTTCAACAGAGCAAGCACGAGAAATTTTACGTTGGCACAAAATGGCCAAAGGCTTCCGCGCTCAGATTGCAGAAATTAATTTGGCGCTTGTCCTTGCCATGGCCAAGCGTGTTCCACTTGGCGAAAGTGATTTTGGCGACTTGATTGGCGAAGGAAACATGGCTCTTATGCGCGCCGTGGATAAATTTGATTGCGGCCGTGGCTTTAAGTTCAGCACCTATGGCTGCCGAGCAATTCTGAAGGCTTTCAGCCGATTTGGCATTAAATTGCAGAAGTATCGCCAACGCTTTCCGAGTGAGTTTGATCCACAGTTTGAGAAATCCAATCACTTGGAAGTCGTGCGAGCGGAGCATGAAAAAGATTCAGCCGCGGAAGTGCGCTACATGATCACCCGCAACAGCGCGGATTTGACCGACATTGAACAAAAAGTAATTCTGCATCGATTTGGATTGGATGGCGTCGCGCCACAAGTCCAACTGACCTTAGAGCAAGTTGGGCAAATGATTGGCGTCACGAAGGAACGTGTGCGACAAATTCAAAACAAAGCCTTGGAAAAACTCAAGGACGCGCTCATTACTCTGCGCGGCGAAATGCCCACGACCACTTCAAACTAAATTTCAACACTTTCACTTTCGAATGTGTATTTGCATTTCAATTTCACAAATGTAATTCAGAATTCATGTTGGTGAAGTGAAACAAAATCCGAACTACATTTGCGGGCGTTCGCGCAAAGCCAGCCATGCAATGACGGTCACAACCGCATGCAGCAACGCGAACCCGCACACCAATCCTGTTTGAACGCTGTACTGCTCCGCATCAATCATGGCGCTTGTGGCAATGGCAACAACAATGCCAGTGAAATATCCAATATCGCCCGCTGCACGAAAAGCAGCTAGCCCTGACATGCCGCGATTTGTTGTTAACACCAAGGCAAGTGAAGCGGGCAGAAGTGGCGCGGCAGCCACGCCAAGGATCAACAATGCCAACGCAAGAACGAGCGTGTTTGAGCCAAGAAATGGCATTATTCCAAGTGCGATCGCGTAGACAATCGCCACTACTGAGCGGGTTTGCAGTGCGCCAAAACGATCGGCAAACCAGCCGGCAGGAGCAGCGCCTATAGCCATCAATAACAGCGGCAACCCCACCAACATTCCCCGTTGTTCAGGCGTATAGCCCAAACCGCTCAACAAAAAACTGGCAAACACCGCTGTCAGAATTGCGCCTGTCGCACGATCCGTAGCGGCCATGAATAAAATGGGCCAGATTTTTCCAAACTTCACTTGCAACTCTGGCTCGTCCATGGATATTTCCAACGAGGCGTTTTTTGCAAGTGCGACCATGCGTGCCAGCGTTGCGCGAAATGCGATCGCCAAAATTCCAGTGGCGATGCACGCAATGGAACCCACGATCAATGTGACCGCGGCGCTTCCCGCAAGCTTGGTTAGAAATCCACCAAGGACTGCGCCGATGCCTAAGCCCGCCACCAAAACAGTTGCGCCCAACCCAAGCTTCCACGCACGATGTTGTTGGTCACTTCGACCGAGCATTTGAAACAACGCTGCGAATGTGGCCACATCGACCGCGCCTTCAATTGTGCGCAAAGCCAATGTTCCCGTGAATCCGATTGGCAGCCACATAATCGCCAATAAAATGCCGTCCAAAATCGCTGTGGAACTCACCACAGCCCACCCCGACATGCGCCGACGCAGCAATTTCACCAACGGAATAGCCAGCAGCGCGCCCAGTAAATTCACAGCTAAAAATAGTTGCGCTTGCGCAGCGGACACACCGTAACGATCCGCGAAAAGATCCTTTAAAACCGGCACAACAAGCGCGTCTGGTAAAGCCGAAAGAAAGATGAGAAGAATGACAATGCGCACGGTTGATTTTGGTTGACTCAAGCCTATCAACCCTTGACTGGTCACTACACTCCCACCATGAATAAAGTCTTTGAGACTCCGGCGTTGGCTTTAGCGAATCTGACACGCGACGGAATGAAAATTGCGGTTGGCGGCTTTGGTCTGTGCGGCATACCGGAGCAACTCATTCTTGCGTTACGCGACAGCGGCGCCAAAGAATTAACTTGTATCAGCAACAATGCGGGCATTGATGATTGGGGTCTTGGCTTGCTGTTACAGACGCGCCAAGTGCGCCGCATGGTGTCAAGTTATGTTGGCGAGAACGCAGAATTTGAGCGCCAATACATGAGCGGTGAACTTGAACTTGAATTTTGTCCGCAAGGGACTTTGGCTGAACGCATGCGCGCTGGTGGCGCCGGCATTCCAGGTTTCTACACAAAGACAGGTGTGGGAACAGTTGTGGCCGATGGCAAACCAACTGAACTTTTTGACGGTGAGTTGTTTGTGCTTGAGCGGGGCATTCGCGCCGACCTATCGCTGGTCAAAGCATGGAAAGCGGATCCAAGCGGCAACTTGGTGTACCGAAAAACCGCGAGAAATTTCAATCCAATGGTGGCATCTTGCGGAAAAGTCACAGTGGCAGAAGTTGAAGAAATGGTTGAACTTGGGGCGCTAGACCCTGATGGCATTCACACTCCCGGGATTTTTGTGGATCGAATCGTGGTCACCCAATCGCAAAAGCGCATCGAGCAGCGAACAGTCAGACCGAGCTAAGCGAAATTCTGATTACGCATACATTATGGGCGGAGCCAAATTGCTCACTCAAAGATTTTGTTTAAAAAATTGAAATCTGCCCGAATGAAACTATCCGCTGTTGCGTTCTCGATTACTCGTCAAACTGTTCCTTGAACACATTCACCTTTCCGATGGAGATCCGTATGAAATTTCTGCGTCCCGCCGTTCTCACCCTTTCGCTCTTCATTCTTGCGCCTTTGGCCTCCGCTCAGTTCGGCGGCAAGGCCGGGTTTAGCGAGGCATTCAAGCCAGATTTGCTTCCTCGCGACATGACCATGATTGTTGAGACTTTGAAACTTGAAGATTGGCAGCGACCCATTGTGCAGAGTCTGTTGGAGGATTACAAAGATTCCTTCAAAACTGGAACAGATGCCATTCGTGAAAAAATGATCAACTCCGCCAAGAAACAAAAAAATGGCGCCGCAATGGATATGCGCTGTTTGCTTGCACCAATTGAGTATTGGATGCCGGATAAAGAGCGACTCTATGAGGATTTGATGAGCAGTATCAAAACCCAACTTTCTCCAACACAACAAGAACGATGGCCCAAGTTTGAACGTGCGGTTCGACGCACACGATCTCTTGATGATTCCGATTTGTCTGGTGAAGGCGTGGATTTAATTTCAATTTTGAATCAAATGCAACTCAAGCAAGATGTTCTTGATAGCGCCGCTCCCGCCATGGAACAATATGAACTTGCTCTTGACGCGGCTCTGAAAATGAGAGATGCACGAATTACCGCGCTACTTCCTAAATTCACGGCCGCCATGGAAACCATGGACATGCAAGCCGGAAGTGAATTACAAGGTCAAATCATGAGTGAGCGCGTTGTGGTTCGCAATATCCAAGACGACTCCATTGAAAAAATCACTTTGCTTTTACCCGCGCCTTTCGCGCAAGACTTCAGAACACGCGCGCTCTCACAGGGCTATCGCGAAGTTTTTCAACCCGATCCACTTTCAAGTTTCTTTGCGGCTGTTCTGAATCTGAACGATCTCACGGCCGAGCAAAAAAGTGGCATTCAATCCGCGCAGACTGCGTGGGACGAAAGTTTTAACACGCTGCAAACACGCATGTTGGACACGACGCGCGCTGATGAACCAACAAAATCCAAGCGCAAAATGCTTGCAAACGCTGCGAAAAAGGCTGCGAAAGATGGATCAAGCGCGCCTGAAGTTCCGCCTGATTTGTTGATTCCGTTGCGCAACGAAAAAAATAAATTAGTTCAAGAAACCAGAGAGAGCGTTTTGAAATTGCTCACACCAGACCAAACCGAGCGCCTCTCTGCAGGCATTCCTGGACTGCGACCGCCACCACCAAACACATCAACTCCCAACATGTATGAAAATGTAGGCAAGCCGAACGATCCAGAGGGTGCAAAGAAAGCTCCTCCGGGAGCCGCAGCTGGAGATCAAGACGCGCCAAAGACCCAGGGGACCGTGGAGTAATCCACGTCAACAGTGTCGAACCATGTTCCCAGTAGTGGTACGCATGAGCGAGTTGCCTCCGTTGCAGCCTTGCTTCGCTCCGCGGCGGCGACCACGCCGCAAGAGCGCTGTATTGCAGCTGGATTCACTTGGCTGGCGAAGCCAATCCCTTCCGATGCCGACGCCGTTCGATTGATTCCATCTGAAGTCGCCGTACGACTGAGCGTGATTCCACTTTCAATCTCATCGGGTCGATTGCGCGCGGCCATGATGGATCCGTTTGATCTGCATGCCGTTGATGAAGCGGCGACCATTGCCAACATGCCTTTGGAACGCGTTGGCGTTGCGCCTGAAGCTTTTGGTGAACTGATGCGTCAGTCATATGGCGTCACCGCGGCGCGCATGGCGGAAAGTCTTGCTGGCAACACTGGAAACAAGGATGAGGTCGAGCAAAATCTAGACGCCATTCAAACCGACGATGTGCACCGCATGGCGGAGCAACCCACGTTGGTCAACTTGGTCAATCTTCTTATTCTTGAGGCCATTCAAAAGCGAACCAGCGATATTCACATTGAGCCGTTTGAAGGCGAATTGAAGGTGAAATACCGCATTGACGGCGTGCTGATTGAACAACAAAGTCCGCCAAAACATTTGCAGCCCGCCATCATGGGTCGCATCAAAATTATGTCCATGATGAACATTGCGGAGAGATATCTTCCGCAAGACGGGCACATCACTTTGCGATTTGAAGGACGCAAGGTCGACCTGCGCGTTTCCACCGTGCCAACCATTTATGGCGAGAGCGTGGTCATGCGTATTTTAGACAAGTCATCGCTGCCATTGGATCTGAAAAGTTTGGGCATGCATGAGCAGCAAGTTTTAATGATGGACAAGTTAATCGCCAAGCCACACGGATTAGTGTTGGTGACAGGTCCAACTGGTAGTGGAAAAACCACAACGCTGTACGCGGCGCTGAGCAAACTGTACGACCCCCGCAAGAAAATCTTGACGATTGAAGACCCCGTTGAATATGAACTCGCGGGCATCAATCAAATTCCAGTGAATCCGAAACGCGGACTCACTTTTGCAAGCGGATTGCGCAGCATTTTGCGCCAAGACCCCGACGTGATTCTGGTGGGCGAAATCCGCGACGCGGAAACCGTTGACATTGCAATTCGAAGCGCGCTCACGGGCCATTTAATTCTGAGCACGCTTCACACCAACGACGCGCTTTCTAGCGTTGGTCGTATTGTGGACATGGGTGCGGAATCATATTTGCTTGCCAGCGTTTTAGAGGGTGTGCTTGCGCAGCGTCTTGGTCGCAGAATTTGCAAGGCTTGTGCGCACAAGGTTCCAATGTCGGAGAATGATCGCGTTCGCATTCCACCGGTGGTTCTTGAACGCTTTCAAGACCAAGTCACCGTGGGAGCCGGTTGTGAGGCCTGCTCCGGAAGTGGATTCCGTGGACGACTTGGATTCTTTGAACTAGTTCGCATGAATCCCGCACTTCGCGCTGCGATCTCTGAAAGTCACTCGGTCATGGAGTTGCATCGTTTAGTCGATGCGGGTTTTATTTCCATGCGTGACGACGGCCTGAATAAAGCCATCTCCGGCGAAACAACCATTGCGGAAGTCATGCGCGCAACCCAGGAAGTGGACGGAAGCTAAGCATGGCCTCATGGCGATATGACGGACTTGATCGCAGCGGCGCTGAAGCAAGCGGAGTTGTTGTGGCATCGGATCGTGCATCCGCGTTGCGCTTGGTGCAAAGCCGCGGTCTAACGCCGTTGAAGATTGAATCGGACGATGCCCCCACTGTAATAGCGCGCCCAGTGGCAATGAAGTCTGCCAAGGCACAAGATTCATCCATGGGTTCCACCCAAATCACTTTGCCAAGTTGGATGACATTGGGTCCTCGCCGCCCCACTCTGTCGCGATCGGATATGTCAAACTTGATTCGCGAACTGGCCACCGCAATCGAAGCCGGCTTGCCATTAATGCAAGCGCTTAAAATTGTGCGCAAACAAGCGCCAGGCAAATCACAGCCTGTGATTTTGGACGCGCTCATTGCAAAAGTAGAGGCAGGTCAACCGCTGTATGAAGCCATGAAAGCGTTCGGTGCTCCCTTTGACGACATGGTCATTGGCATGGCGCGCGCCGCCGACGCTAGTGGGCGCATGCCAGAAGTGCTGCATCAACTGGCTGATTTACTGGATCGCGCCGTCGAATTAAAAAGAGAATTAATCGGCGCCACCGTGTACCCAATGATTGTGGCCGGACTTATTTTGGCCAGCGTCACGTTGTTGGTCACCGTGATTTTGCCGCAACTCATGATTCCACTGGCGGCTCAGCCTGGAATGATCCTGCCGCTTCCAACACGAATTCTGCTTGGTTTCGCCTGGTTTATGTCGAATTTCTGGTGGCTGCTTTTTATCATTGTCATTGGCGCCATCACAGGCGTGAAGCGCTGGCTTCAAGACGCCGAGCACAGACGCATGAAGGACTATGCCCTACTGCGAACACCGCTACTTGGAAAATTACTTCGCGATGTGGCCGTGGCACGCTTCACTAGAACGTTGGGCACGCTTGTAAGCGCGGGCTTACCTATTTTACAATCGCTGCGAATTACCAAAGACACGCTTGGCAACGCCGTCCTTATGACTGCCATTGAAGAAGTGGAAGAGAAAGTCACCACGGGTCAATCGTTGGCTGAACCGTTGGAACGTTGCGGATTTTTTCCTCCACT
>CAJACJ010000401.1 GCA_903938205.1 uncultured bacterium | reverse complement strand
GCTTGCTGACTTGCGAAATGCCAAGCGCGTTATACATAATTGAGGCGTGTGAATACGTGAAGCCCTCGTACGCGTTTCGCAAATCGGAGTGGGCGTCTATTTGCAAAATGCCAAACGTGGAATATTTTTCGGCCAGCGCCTGCATGAATCCAAGCGGAGTGCTGTGGTCGCCGCCAAGCAACGCCACCAATTTGCCTTGATTGATCCAGTGCAGGCAGCGCTGCTTCACCCAAGCGTTCAACCACAAAGATCCTTGATTGACCTCGTCCCTGATGTTGGCGGTGGAATGATCTCCCGCCTGCCACAATTCAGAACGAATCCACTTCACGGCGTTTCTGATTTTGTTTTTGGATTGATCTTGATAATGATCCACCCCCTGGGTGAACGCATCGATATACACCTTGGCTTTTTCGCGCAGCAATTTATTTTTGGCAACCACCTCGGCGGAAATATCCTCCATGGCAATTCCAATTTTCCACGCGTCTTGTATGGACGGCTCAAATAAATCCACTTGAAACGAGGCGTTCATAATGGCGTCAGGTCCGCCAGAAGTTCCGTCGCTGTAGGAAACAGTGACGTCCCACGGCACGGGAACAATCACAATTTCAGATTCTTCGCACGTGAAAGGAAGCCCAAAAATATTGCTGTCGGGATCGCCCGGATTATTCGGGTTGAAGTTAGATATTTTTTCTGCCTTGCTCATGTTTCAATTTCACCGCCGCAAAAGTGACTGCCTAAAAGACGGATTGTCATTCACATTTCAAATGCCGCAGGCGTGCGCCCACTAAGTCCGCCGCGCAACGCTGATTCCGTGGGGCAAGTGTATCGAGATATGGCTGAAATCATGCGCGCTCACGCTGCGCCACGGTGTTTCTTGCTCGCTGAATCATGTGTAATCTTTATCAATGCTCTGCCGCGCGTCTTGCTTTCAATGTTCAGCAAAATCTTGTCCAAAAGTTTCCAAAGTAACTTCTTGGAAAAACTCCGCGCGCGCGGTCGCGTTGCTGCTCAGTATTCCCCTTCTCAGCGCGTGCGATCCAATTTTCTCCATTGACGGCGCGTTCTTTCCCGCGTGGTTGCTGTGCATGGTGGGCGGCGGTTTCATGTTGGGCGCCATTCGATGGGCGGTCTACCGCATGGGACTTGAACCATTTGTTGGCCCCAAAGTGTTTGTGTATTTCTGCGTGTACCTCACATGCACGCTTGGACTGTGGCTGGGGTTCTTTCACCGATGACAACGCCGCAAGAACATTCACACCAAGACAACGCGCCGCAAAATCCGACGCCCGCCGCGAATGATGCGGCGCCGACAGCTGCGGGTTCAACAACGCCTGCCACAGGTGCGACCAAGCCCGCCACCACTGCGCCAAAGTCGCAGCGCAAATCAATGCCGGTTGCGCCGCCACCGCCCGGCCACAAAAAAGTTCTTGGCCGCATCTTTGGAATTTCCATGGTGGTGGCCGCGCTCCTGCTTTCGTTTCTCACTTGGTGGGAACTGGACATTCGTCCGCGCACCGATGACGCCTACTTGCGCGCCAACATTGTGGGCATTGCCGCAAATGTGTCGGGCTACATCACCGAGTTGAACGTGGTCGACAATCAAAAAGTAAATGTGGGTGATTTACTTTTTCGCGTTGATGTTCGCCCATATCAAGCTGAACTTGATCTGGCGATTGCAAGCCTTGGACTTGTTGATCTTGAAATCATCGCGCTGAAAGACGCCATTGTGCAACGTGACGCCGACATTGTGAGCGCGG
>CAJACJ010000400.1 GCA_903938205.1 uncultured bacterium | reverse complement strand
GCTATTCACGCCGGCGACGCCTTCAATGTGATTCCACCAACGGTCTCAATGCGTGGCACCACGCGCGCGTTTAAAAATTCCGTGCGCGATCATGTGAACAAGCGCGTCACACAAATTTGTGAAAGTGTGGCCGCAGCGCTTGGCGCCAGCGCCACCGTGCATTTTCTTCCGGGCACTCCCGCCACAAATAATTGCCCAGAAACATTCGCGCGCTTTGAACGCGTGGCCAAGGGCGCGCTTGGCAACGACAAAGTTCAACCGCTGCTTCATCCAGTCATGGGCGGCGAAGACTTTTCACATTACGGCCACGTAGCTCCAGCCTGCTTTTTCGCCTTGGGTCAAAAGCGCCCCCATGAACATTTTCCGCCCCTGCATCACCCCGCATTTGATTTCAATGACGATTCCATAACTACGGGCGTGGAACTGTTCTGCCATTTGGTCCTTGATAACGCATAAATCACGCATTCAACGGGGCATCTGCCCACCATCAATCTATATATGTGTCAATGCCAAAGCGGCCTCACTTGTTGCAACTCCTTCGCCATTCAAAAGATTCGCAGCACATTCCCACCAAAATCATCGCGCAAGCCATTGAAGCCTTTGCCAACTTCGGTTACAGTGTTCGGCTCACTTTCGCACACCGTTCGAACTACGCCGTGAATAATTTGGTCTGGCTGATCAAATTCGCTTCTTGTTGAAGCACGCTGCGTAGGAGGTAGGATTCAATGGCCAAGAAAATCACAAAAGTTTTTAAGATCATGGCGCCCGGCGGGAAAGCAACTCCTGCGCCACCACTCGGTCCAGTACTTGGCGCCAACGGCGTCAATCCAGGACAATTCATCACCAAATTCAATGACATGACGCGCGAGCTCAACGGCCGCGTGGTCGGTTGCATTGTCACCGTCTACGGCGACCGAACATTTGATCTTGAGATCAAATCAAGTCCCGTGAGCGTGATGATTCAAGCCGCGTTGAAAATTGAAAAAGGTTCCGGCACTCCAAACACCGTGAAGGTGGGCAAGATTTCTAAGGCGCAAGTCCGAAAGATCGCCGAGGAAAAGTTGAAGGACTTAAACACACGCAATGTCGAATCCGCTATGCGGGTCGTTGAAGGCACAGCCCGCAGCATGGGCGTGACGGTGGAAGGATAAAATCATGGCAATCGCAACACCAAAAGTAAAATTACACGGCGGCAAGCGCATGCGCGCAAGTCTTGAAACACGTCCAAACAAAGCGGTTTCCCCTGAAGAAGCCATTTCAGCATTGCGCAAGTTCAAGGCCCCAAAGTTTGATCAAACGGTCAACGTGGTCGTGAATCTTGGCATCGATCCAAAGGCCGCCGATCAAGCGCTTCGCGGTTCCATGAGCATGCCTCACGGAATTGGTCGCACCTCGCGCGTGATTTGTTTCTGCGGTTCAGACAAGGTTGCGGCGGCCAAAGCGGCTGGCGCCATCGAAGCTGGTTCCGATGACTTGGTCGCAAAGATTGAGCAAGGCTGGATGGACTTTGATGTCGCGGTTGCAAGCCCCGACATGATGAGAATTGTTTCCAAGCTTGGAAAAGTTCTTGGTCCAAAGGGTCTCATGCCAAGTCCAAAGGCTGGAACAGTTGCCCCAGATGTCGCGGCGGCTGTGAAGGAATACGGCGCAGGCAAGCAGGAATATCGCAACGATGACAGCGGCAATGTGCAATGCGTCATTGGCAAGATGAGTTTCAAGGACGATCAACTGATCGACAACTTGAAGCACTTCATCGCGATCATTCATAAGGTCAAGCCCTCAAGTGTGAAGGGTGTGTATCTAAAGAAGTGCGTTGTTGCGGGAAGCATGAGCCCAAGCGTGCAAGTGAACGCATAAGAAAAGAAAGAACACTCCAATGAGCAAAACCATCAAAGAAATGATTGTGAAGGAATATAAGAATCGCTTCCACGGAGCCACTGGCGCCGTCTTGGTTGAGATTCGTGGCATGGATGCAAGCATGAACAACAACATGCGAACCACCCTGCAGGAGAAGCACATCCGTGTCAGCGTTGTGAAGAACACCCTGGCGCGCAAGGCTTTTGAAGGCACCAAGCTTGAAGGCTTGGCCAAATATCTTGTCGGTCCAACCGCTGTATTGACTGGCGCCGAAAGCGCCGTTGACATTGCGCGCGAAATTGTCGCGTGGGCCAAAGACAAGGAAAGTTTGCAGTTCAAGGGCGCGTGCATTGACGGCGAAGTTTTCGAAGGCAAGGTTGGCGTGGAACGACTGAGCAAGTTCCCAACCCGCGTCGAAGCCTTGGCTACTTTGGTCACGTTGTACTTGAGCCCAGCGCGCAATGTTGTTGGCGCCGCTGTTGGTCCAGGTCGAACCGCCGTTGGTCTTGTGAAAGAAATTCAACGCAAACTTGAAGCTGGCGAAACCATCGCCGCCAAAGTTTGATGTGTTTGAGTGATTACGTGTTTGAGTTTTGAGTGTTGTTGAAACGTTACTTTTAACCAGTCTTTTTGCCGATTTCTGTCAGGCCCTCTCGGGTC
>CAJACJ010000399.1 GCA_903938205.1 uncultured bacterium | reverse complement strand
CGCGCGCATCGTCGCGCCAAAAACCTTGCGCCTTGGAATACGCTTCCACGGTCTTGATTAAATTCTCGTCGCGACCAGACAAGCGCATGTAAGCCAATGTCTGTTCATCTATTGGAAAGTAGCCACAAGTTGCGCCGTACTCGGGCGCCATGTTGGCTATGGTGGCGCGATTGGCAACCGGCATGTCAGCCAAGCCCGCACCAAAAAATTCCACAAATTTGTTCACCACGCCATGCTTGCGCAACATTTCTGTGACGCGCAAAACCAGATCAGTGGCGGTTGCGCCTTCGGGCAACTTGCCCGTCAGGCGAACACCAACAACTTCTGGAATCAGCATATAAATAGGCTGTCCAAGCATGACGGCCTCGGCCTCAATGCCGCCCACGCCCCAACCCAGAACGCCCAAGCCATTGATCATTGTGGTGTGACTGTCTGTTCCAACCAAACTATCTGGATACAGCACGCCATCTTTTTCCCAAACCACTTTGGCCAAATATTCCAAATTCACCTGATGCACAATGCCCGCGCCCGGCGGCACCACGCGGAAATTTTCAAACGCGCCCTGACCCCATTTCAAAAACTCATAGCGCTCCATATTGCGCTCAAATTCTTTTTCACTGTTAATGGTCAACGCAACGCCGCTGGCATATGCGTCCACTTGCACAGAATGGTCAATCACCAAATCGCACGGAACAAGCGGATTTACTCGATTAGGGTCGCCACCCATTCGCTGCATTGCGCCGCGCATTGCGGCCAAATCAACCACGCACGGAACGCCTGTGAAATCTTGCAACACAACTCTCCCCGGCATAAACGGAATTTCCTCTTCGCTTTGGCGCTTGGGATCGCTCGCCGCGATCGCTTTCACATGCTCCTCGGTGTACACCCGTCCATCCACGTTGCGCAATACGCTTTCCAGCAACACCTTGATGGAGTACGGAAGCCGATCCACATCACCAAATTTTTTCAGCGCAGAAAGGCTGTAATAATGCATTTCCCCTTGCGGAGTTGTAATTGCGGTGCGGGCTCCAAACGGGTCGTTTGCGGTGTGCGCCATGTGGTAATTCCTCGATACAAAAAAATTGCGAATGAAGTGTTGATTCTAACGAAATTCCCGCGCAATGAAGCGCATAAATCCGATTGCCATTTCAGTTGAATTATTTGTGACTGAACATCCTTGCATGCCACCAGGCGTGCACTTCAACGAACAGACAATGCCTGCCTTGCGATATCGCAGGACCACAACCGTGATTCTGTCACAGTGAATCGCCCTTGTTGCGCAGCGTTATTTCCGCGCGTGGTCCATGCACTATGTGCTCAGAGGGAACACTCTCGGTTAGAAAAACTCCACCCGCAATGACGCAACCAGCGCCAATGACGGTATCGCCACCCAGAATCGTGGCGCCCGCGTACACAGTCACATGATCTTCCAGTGTTGGATGACGCTTGTAATTTTTTCGCACGCGGCCGTTCTCGTCTTGCTCAAAACTTTTCGCTCCAAGAGTCACGCCCTGGTAAATCTTGCAACGCTTTCCAATCACGGTGGTCTGACCAATGACAACGCCAGTACCGTGATCAATAAATAAACCCGCGCCAATTGTCGCGCCAGGGTGGATATCAATTCCAGTTCTACGGTGCGCAATTTCCGACAACATGCGTGGAACCAAAGGCGCGCCAAAACCGTGCAATTCATGGGCAAAACGGTGCACAATCAATGCCTGCAAACCGGGATAACACAAAATAACTTCATCCACGCTTTGCGCCGCAGGGTCTCCATCAAATGCGGCCGCGGCGTCGGCTGCAAGTAACGCACGAATAGCTGGTATTGCCGACACAAGTTTCGCCACCACTTGAGCAGCATGTATCGCCGCGGCTTTTTCATCCATGGAAATTGTCGCTGCATGCGTTGGGTTGGATGTCTGATTATTCAGCGGCCTGGCTTGAGAAAAACTTGCGTTGACATGCATGGCCGCCAACACTTGAGGCACAAGACAACGCACAAGTTGCTCAACATTGTGCTCCACTGTTGCGCTGGCGCCATTTGGTTGAGCCGCAAAAAAACCCGGAAACGCCAATGATCGAAATAGATCTATCGCTAATTCCAATGCCGCAGAATCTGGAACCAAAGACCCACGCGCGCGTCGCGATGCGGGCAAAGATTCAACGCTGGATTGAATCTCAGCAATAAACTTGCCCATTTCTGTGCCGTCATTCGCTTGATTCATACAGCAATACTACGACACTTAAAGGGCCATCAAGCAAATTCAAGCATTACTTTGGCGGATATTCAAACACGCCGCGTCCACTCTTGTCACCAAGCCGCCCCGCCGTCACCAACTGCCGCAACAGCGGGCACGGAAAAAACTTTGGGTTTCCCAACTCACGGTGCATCACCATCATGATGTCGTGACACACATCAAGCCCAATAAAGTCCGCCAGTCGCAGCGGTCCCATTGGAAAATTGCAGCCCAATTTCATAATTTGATCAATGTCTTCCGGCTTCGCAACACCCTCCATCCAAGAATAAAAAGCCTCGTTGATCATGGGCATAAGCACTCTGTTTGATACAAATCCCGCCCGATCATTCGCAGGAACTGGCGTCTTGCCAAGCGCCTTGGCAAGCGCAATGGTTCGCTCAGTGGTCTCTTCACTCGTGGCAAAACCTTTGATCACTTCAACAAGCGCCATTACTGGCACGGGATTAAAGAAATGCATTCCAATGACACGCGCTGCATCGGCGCCCACCGCTGCGGCAATATCCGTTATGGAAATACTGCTTGTATTGCTTGACAAAATCGCGGGCGCGGGGAAATGCGTCTGCATTTCACGGAAGATCTTCTTCTTCAATTCAACATTTTCGGTTGCCGCCTCAATCACCCATTGCGCCCCTTTAGCTTGATCCATTGCTGTCACATAGTGAATTTTCGCCAGCGCCGCATCCGCGTCCGCTTGTGACATGCGCTTCTTTTCCACGGCCCTTTCCGCGGTTTTTTTGTGATATGCCCGAGCGCGATCAAGTTGTTCTTGCTTCACATCAACCTGAAATGCCTCTATTCCTGCGGTTGCAGCAACAAAAGCAATTCCAGAACCCATTGTTCCAGCACCAATCACCGCGCATTTCACAATTGCAACACTCATGTTAATTCCTTCTTGAATTGATTCACTTGACACTCAGATTGAACAACAAACTTCCATCCCGTGCTGCAAATTTAAAAATATTTGCCTACTTGCTGATATGAAACAATGGCCGGAAATATTGGGTCTTATAATCAGGTGACTCCAAAAAACGGCATTCATTCTAAAAAAATTGACTTTTTAAGACATTCTAATGCCATTCAAATCCACCGTCACCCAATCCGGCAACTTTCAAACATTCATTGCCGCAAAATAAAAAGAACAAAATCACAAAAAACTTGAATTATTACTTGTAAGCACAATTTTTGGGATCAGATTAGTAATGTGATCTCATCCCGGTAGATCACGTTCCCCTCACTTTACTCTGTTCCCTTTCTTCCCTTTCCCCACCGGACATCTGGAGTATTAACAATGGGTTTCCCAAAGAGCGTAATTAGTTTTGGCGTACTTGCCGCTGCCGCAAGCGCAAATGCAGGCATTCTTGGCTACTCGGGTACAAACTACCTGGTAGTTGATGGTGCAAAACGATATTCAGTAATGGACGTGTACATTGATTGCAGCAATCAATATGACAAAGACGTTAGTTACTACGGCCAAAACGTGACCGGCAAAAATTCGTGGTGTGTTACCACAAAAAACGGCGTTCGTAATGCAAATGACGCTTCAACAGCCACCAACGGAGCTGCGTGGGTACATTCCAACAGCACTGGTTGGATGCCTAACGCAAGTGCTGTTGCAAGTGCTTGGGATTCATTCGTGACCATTGGTTCACGTAATCAAACTGAAGCCCAGACGCAATCAGCTATCACTGCTGATCCATACTTTGTAAATGGCAACACCGCTGGTGCTCAAACCATTCAAGGTGGATACAACGGAACACCAGCCTATGTTGGTGCTGGTTGGTACACAGCTGCGCCACTTTTTCCAGGCAATTTGGCTGGTTCCTATGCTGACAAGAAGATCATGCTTGGTCGCTTCACAATTGATGTGACTGATGTCACTGCAACTGATGTGATCAGCATGGAAATGAAAGGTCAGGTCACTATGAAAGTGAACGGTACAAGCGCAGGTGGTGGAACTACTACCCAACCAACCTTTACCTTTACGAAAGCGTATAACACTTTCTTTGTTCCAGTTCCAACTCCAGGCGCAATCGCCTTGGTTGGTCTCGCTGGCTTGGTAAGTCGTCGTCGTAAGGCCTGATTTACTTCAATCGTTCTCGTGAAACCCAAGACCCCGATGGCTAGCCATCGGGGTCTTTCATTTTTATTTTTGATTGGCTGATAATATCGATCTTTTAAAGCCGTGAATTGGCATTTAAAAAAACAGTTCGAAGATTTACAAAAAGTTTTGTAAATGTTTTTGACACGCTATTAAATCGGCTTAAGTTCTGTGTGTCTAGCAAATCAAAGATCAGAAATGATCAGATGTGCAAGGGCCAGTGAGGTAGGGAGTGGGTCACTTAAATTCGTTTTGGGCGTCTTCGAGAATCCTTTCTGCTCGAAGAGTCAAGTTCAAGATGCGTTTGAGATCCTGAAAAATTCAAAAACTCGTTTCATATCAAATCCCTACGGGCGACTTTGATTGGTGTCGGAAAAGTCTTTGTTCTTCCAATTCTATTTAGGAATCTT
>CAJACJ010000398.1 GCA_903938205.1 uncultured bacterium | reverse complement strand
TCCACCAACAAACACCGGCTCCATGGTGGCGCGCGGAGTGAGCGTGCCGCCCTTGCCAACTTGCCATTCAATATTCACCAACGTTGTGCTCTTGCGCTCCGCTGGATATTTAAATGCAATCGCCCAGCGCGGCGACTTGCTGGTGGAGCCAAGCTTCTCGCGCATGGGCAGCGAATCAATCTTCACCACCATTCCATCAACGCCATAATCAAGTTGCGCGCGCTCCTTGTCAAAACTTTCAATGGCCGCGCACGCCATGTCGCAGTCGTGGCAGCGCACGCTGCGGGGACTGGTGGGAATGCCAAAACCCCTGCATTTTTCAAGCATTTTCCAGTATGTGCCAACATCCATGGCATCACATTCACCAAGCCCGTGCATGGTGAAACGCAAACCACGCGCGCGCACCACGGCGGGGTCCAAACTTTTCAGAGTGCCCGCAGCCGCATTGCGGGCGTTCACAAACAATTGCTCGCCCTCTTTTTCACGCTGCGCATTCACGCGCGCAAAACTGGCGAACGGCATGTCAATTTCGCCGCGCACCTCCAACACTTTTGGCGCCACACCTTTGAGGCGTAGCGGAACGCTGCGAATCATTTTAATGTTGGCCGTCACATCGTCGCCAGTCACTCCATCACCACGAGTCAGCGCCTGCGTCAACACGCCCGCTTCGTAACGCAATGAAATGGCGACTCCGTCAATCTTTGGATCCGCCACAACAACAGGTTGCGCGCCCAACGCGGCTTCGCATTTTGCATACCACTCTCGAAATGACGCAATGTCGTACGTGTTGTCAATTGACTGCATGGCAACGCGATGCGCCACGCTGACAAAGCCCTTGCTTGGCGCGCCGCCAACACGCGCGGCGGGACCATGCGCATCGGCGAGCTCAGGATGTCTTTTCTCCAACTCAACAAGTTCCGCCAGCAAAACGTCGAATTCCTGATCGCTCATGAATGGCGCGGCGTGCGTGTAATAGGCCTCGTTGGCGCGATCCAACAGCGTGGTTAATTCTTTCACACGGATCGCGGGTGGCACAGTTGACTTCATAATGGACGCGTCCTAATCACCCGCCGAAATCGCGTCGGGACCTTGGCCCGCGGTTTTCTCGTAGTGGCCATCGCCACGCTTTTCAAAGCGGGAAAAACCAAGCCGTTCCAAATTTGATTTTGAGTAGCGACCCTTGTCGGAAGTTGTTTGCACTTGCGGCAACACAATGGCACGTCGCACCGGCGCGCCAGTTTCGGGATGCTTCTCAAGCGCGGGATCGCTCAGCGGTTGAAAAACTTCAAAGCGTTCACCGGCTTCTCCATTGGGCATGATCACTTCATAGACATAGGTTGGCATCGGTTGACCTCTTCCCTAGAGCATAGGTTGAAGAAAGTTTTTTGCCGAGATGATTTCCTCAACGCGCCGCTCGCCGCCCTCGCGCTCAATGACCACGGCCACATGGCTGGGCAATGTACGTACCAACTCCATGAATTCCTTCCACGGAACTTGCCCCGCTCCAACAGCGGTTTCCTTCCCCCAAACACTCGTATTTCCGCTGGCAATTGCGTCTTTGGCATGCACTTGGCGCACCCACGGCAGAAGTTTTTGAAACGCCGATAGTGGTTCATCCAACCCATATAAAAGCATGTTGGCTGGATCAAAATTCACGCCCGCTTCAGGACGATTTAATTCTTCAAGCACTCCATGCAATGTCGCGGCGCTTTCCTGGCCAGTTTCAAACGCAACGTGCACACCGGCAGTCGCAAAGAGATCAATCACCTCGCGCAATCGATTGATCATGGTCGCGCGCGCGTCTATGTCCGAATGCGCTGGCAAAAACCCGGCGTGAAATGTCACCAGCGAAACACCGTAGGTTTGAGCAATGTCCGCAACGTGCGCGGCGCGCGCGCGATTGGCGGGCCAATGCGCGTCGGGTCGCACTCCACCAGTCTCACGAATGCGTTCGATGGATGAATAATCCTCGCTCGCCATGGCCAACATTCCACTCTCAATGACAATTCCATTTGCGCGCAGCGCATCGATCGCCCCGCGCCACAC
>CAJACJ010000397.1 GCA_903938205.1 uncultured bacterium | reverse complement strand
TTGTGGCGCTTGGCGAAATCCATGCCAATTGCGGGATGTCCGCCCTCAATTTCGTGATCCATGGCTTTGCCAATGTCATGCAAGAAACCAGCGCGCCGCGCCACGGTTCCATCAAGGCCAAGTTGATTCGCAATGAGTTGGCTAAGGAACGCAACCTCAATGGAGTGGCGCAAAACATTTTGTCCGTAGCTCGTTCGATAGTGAAGCCGACCCATCATTTCAATCATCTTCACATGCAGCCCAGGCACACCCGCTTCCACAGCGGCGTCGTTGCCCGCTTTCATCATGCGCTCGTGAATATCGTGGCGTGATTGCTCGACCACTTCTTCAATGCGCGCCGGATGCACGCGGCCATCGGCCACAAGTCGCTGCAGCGCTTCAACAGCAACGGCTTGGCGCACGCGGTCAAAGCAACTAATGGCAATCACGCCAGGCGTGTCGTCGATGAGAACATCCACGCCAGTGGCTCGTTCAAATGTCCGAATGTTGCGGCCCTCGCGACCAATGATGCGGCCCTTGAGATCATCGGAAGGAATTTTCACGGAGCGAACTGTGGCATCAGTGGCAGACTCGCCGCCGTAGCGTTGCATAGCCATGAGCGTGATCTCGCGGGCATTCTCGCGCGCCTTCAACTCCGCCTCTTCGATTATTTTGTGCTGCAGCAGTGCGGCATCGCGTTGGCTGAGGTCGCGCACTTCTTGCATGAATTGCTCGCGCGCCTGTTCTTGCGTCAGGCCGCTTACTTCGGCCAAGCGCTGGCGGGTTTGCTCCAGCGTTCGCTGATTTTCTTCCAGCACCAACTTTTGTTTTGCCTCTGTTTCCTGCAAGGATTGAGCGCGTTTTTCAAGTGTGCCCTCGCGGTGCTCAAGTTGCTCAGAGCGCTTCTCCACGGAAATTTCGCGGCGGCTTACACGCTCTTGCGTGTCCTTGGTTTCGGCCAGCGATTGCGCAATTTGCTTGTCGGCGGTGGCGCGGCGGTCGGCGACACGTCGCTCGGCTTCAAGTTCAAGAGCGCTCGCTTTGGCCGTGCCTTCCATGCGCGCTTTCTCAATCAGTTGTTCGCCTTCGCGTTTCATGCGTTGCAACTTGCGCGCGGCAAGCGCCCACATGGCAATAACCGCCGCGACCGAAATCACAACAATGGCGATCGAAATGAGCGAGGTGGGATTGAAAGCAGAATCAGTGGCAGGAATCGCCGCAAGTTGCGGCGAGAAAATCATCGGTGAAGGCATGGAGCCTCCTTTATTAAAAATCAGACTGGCGATGCGCAATGCTCGCCGCTCCGAAATGCTTGCGACCGATGAGTGACTGTATCGCAGTGAAGTGATTCGAATCGGTCGAAGCCATCCGGCGCTTGGTCCGTGGAAGTGGGAATCCAATCGTGTTAGTCCGATTGGTTTAAGAGATTTGATTATGGTTTGAATTGTGTTCAGGGTCAACAGGTTCACCACCCCCGAACCCTTTAGACTGCGGGGGTGCCGCGTCTTCTCAACTGGTTCCTGGCCCTTGGTCCCAACAACGCAATCGCCCTGCGGATTGTCAAAGGCGGCAGCACTCGAACGCGCCATTTGCTTATTCGCTCGGTGTATTTGGGTGGTTTGATGGTGCTGGTTTTTTTCTCATTGCTTGGTCCGGGAGGCAGCCTGAAAGATTTGGCGCAACGCGGCGCCAACGCGTTCACCCTGATGAGTTTTGGACAAGTGGCGGCGATTTGTTTGTTGACGCCCATTTTTATGGCGGGCGCAATTGCGCAAGAAAGCAATCCAAAGACTTGGGAAATATTGTTGACCACGCCGCTTTCTAGTTTGCAAATTATTCTGGGTAATTTATGTGGGCGATTATTTTTTGTGGTCGCGTTGCTGCTGGCCACCTTTCCACTTTTTATTATGACGCAAATTTTTGGCGGGGTGCGCGGCAGTGGCGTGGTGGCCAGCTTACAAATTTCATTTGCTGTGGCGTTGGTCATGGGCGCCATAGCAATCGCGCTGAGTGTGTTCCGCAACGCCGGTAAGCGCAGTATTTTTATTTTCTATGTCGTAGTGGTGATCTATCTTGCCGCGACAACCGCGCTTGATCGTGTCGCGCGCGATCCCATCACTGTTGGCTCGACCGCGTCGTGGACCAC
>CAJACJ010000396.1 GCA_903938205.1 uncultured bacterium | reverse complement strand
GATTCCATAGACACACACGAACAAGAGGCGCTTGCCGCGCTCGCCGCAGCCACAAACGCCGCTCAACTAGAGGCCTGGCGCATTGGCTGGCTTGGAACTTCTGGTCGCATTGGCGCCATGATGGAAGCGTTGCGCTCGGCGCCAAAGGAAAAAAAGCCCGCGCTAGGCAAGCAACTCAATGCCATGAAGCAAAAGTTGGAGGCGGCGTTCGCGCTTCAAAAAGCTGCGGGCAGTGCTGAAAGTGGACCCGAGATTGACATGACTGAGCCGGGATTGCCCGCGGGCACGGGCCGTCGCCATGTTCTCACTCGAACCATCGCCGACATTGTTGATATTTTTGGCCGCATGGGTTTTCGCGTGGCCGAGGGTCCAGAAGTGGAGGACGAGTGGCACAATTTCACCGCGCTGAATATTCCAGAGGGGCATCCCGCGCGCGAAGGCACGGATAATTTTTACATGGCGGAGCAGGGCGGTATTCGCAGATTACTTCGCACGCAAACAAGCACCGTGCAAATTCGCACCATGGAAAAAGAAAAGCCGCCATTGAAGATTGTGGCGGTTGGGCGGGTGTATAGACCAGACACGCATGACGCCACGCACTTCTCCATGTTTCATCAAGTGGAAGGTTTGTGCATTGATAAAAATGTTTCCATGGTTGATTTAAAAACCGCTCTGTGGCAATTCGCACGCGCGTGTTTCGGGCCAGAAGCAGAAGTGCGCATGCGTCCAAGTTTCTTTCCATTCACGGAACCCAGCGCTGAAGTGGATATGAAAATGAAAATAAAAGGTGAGTGGCGTTGGGTTGAGCTTGGCGGTTGCGGCATGGTTGATCCGGCGGTCTTTGAATCCGTGGGTATTGATCCGGAAGTCTGGTCGGGCTATGCGTTTGGTTTGGGCGTGGAACGCATCGCCATGCGCCGTCACGGAATCTCCGACATCCGCTGGCTGTACGAGAATGACGCGCGATTTCTCAGGCAATTTTAATGTCTGTCAAATTTCTATCGAAACTTGTCGTGCTCATGATCGCGGCAATTGCGCTGATCTATGGAGTTTTTATTGTAATTGGAAAGAACGGCGCGTCATGGGACGGCACTGTTGAGCCAAGCGCGGCGCAAGTTGATAAGCCTGTTGCCGTGGCCGACATTTCAGTGACCGCACCGCAAACAACGGCGATGATGCCACTGGTTGATCCAGTGAAAGAAGACGCTGACGCAGTGCAAAAGCGGGTGAAGAAATCTGTGCAGTTCCTTGAGGAGGGCAACAGTGCGCAGGCGTTGGTTGAAATGCGCGCGGCCATTGATGCGGCGAAGTCGCAAATAGCATCGCCCGTTGAAATGGATGTGTTGTGCAATATGTTGATGCGCATTCAATATTGTGAAAATGGTCCAGACGGAATGTTGACATGGCTTGCTTCGCCTGAAGCCGCGCTCGCAATTGCTGATCCATTGGCGACAGGGTCATTGGAGCGCAGCAGAATGAAAATTGAGGCGTTGCTTTCAATGGGCAAGTTGCAAGAGTCGTGGGATGAATCCAAAGTATTGTTGGCGCGGTTTTCTCAGCCTGGCGCCACGTCAGTGAAGGAACCATTGGCGCTTGAGCAAGCTATTCGCATCGCTGGAACAGCCGGCGCCAACGATCAAATTCCAGATTTGGAAATGCGTTTGCGCGCCGCGGTTGAAGCGGGAATTACCTTGAAAACATTGCAAGATCCGCAATTGCCATTGGCCACGCTGGGCACATTGGCCAAGGCGCGTGGTGATTGCGCGTCCGCAATCAAGTTGTACGACCAAGCGCTTGAAGGATTCGATATCAATCAATGGCTGCGTGAAAAACGCGTGGCGCCGTGGCGTATGCAAGTGTTGGCGTTGGTGGCCATGGACCGTGTTGATTGCTTGCGACAAATTGGCCAAATTGAGCGCGCCAAAGGAAGAGCGAGCGTGTTGGCCGCAGATTTAGCCACGGCTCTTGGTGAAGATGATCCGATTTCTAGGCAGGCGGCTGATCAACGTGATCAAATGTTGTATGCGCCAATGTCGCCTTGAATGAAATCCGCCTGCGTACTTTAGAAATTTATTGAGTGGATTTGGTTTTGGGAGCGGTCGGTTTTTTGGATTCTAAACTCGCCTCAATAATTGCCGCGAGGCGCCAGCCAGCCTTGTGCAATTCTTCTTCCGTGCGCAAGCCGGACCATTCAAGGTAAGAAATTCCATCGGGCATTTTCTTTTCCGTGGCATCGCCCGATGCGCTTTCATTCTTAATGGTGACATTGCTGAACTCAAGTCGCTCGTGAGCTTGCGTGGACATTGGAATTATTTCATTGGCCCACGCTTGTGCCCACTCCGTGGGCTGAGATTTTGCGGCAGGTTTCCAGTCCGTTGGTTCGGAGTTGGCGAACCAAGCAATCACTTCCTCATCCGTGGCTTTTCCCTTGTGATTTGGCTGCTTTTCAATCTGTGTATCAACATGTTTTAAGGCCGCTTCGACTGCGTCGCTGTCCCAGAAACTGTGCAGATTGGTTCCTTTACTTTTGCTTGATTTTTTGCCGGAAGATTTTCCACCAGACTTGCTGTCGGCCTTGGAATCTTTTTTGGAAGTTTGTGCGTCACTTAAAATAATGTTGAATCCATTACCACCGTGATCGGGGAAACTTTTTCCACCCTTGGTTGGATTGACCAAATTTCCAGCGGAACTGAAATACGCGTTGCCCACATGAAGCGGTTGATGAATGTCGCCCACGTAATGCGCCAACAGAATCAGCGCGATGGGCTTGGTGATCTTGCGCGCATTGGTCTCTGGCTCCGCGCCAGACAGTACCCGCACACAGAACGGAATCATTTGCACAATGTCGTAGGGTTCTGTGCCCAAATTTCCCTTGACATATTTGCCGCCATCCACTGCGGGAACATCGGTGTAATGAAATTCCTTATGGGTTGGCGCGTCGCTGCCTTTGGCTTTTGTAGGCGGATTTGCCTCCCAAAATGCCACAAGTTGTTCTTGTAGTTGTGGATGATCTTTCAAAAGAATTGGCTTGGGTTGTCCTTTGGGCAATCTGTCCCAGCCTTTGATTTCATCGGCGAGCACGGAGGCGCGTGACAGCGTTATACCATTCAGAAGTTTTGTGACTTGCGCGCCAGTGGGGGTGCCCGCCAACTTCATGTCGGCGATGGCGCCCACTGTTTCATGCCCCAGTGCTCCGTATGGGAAAACTGGCATGGCTAGAAATAAAGTTGCGCACGTCAAGGTGAATATTCGAAATCGCATAGGAACTTTCTATCGCTTCAGATTGAATGCGATGTGGCAAGAGTACCGAAACAGCGTGGAATTCATGATCATGCGTGCCATGTGAAATCGCGAAATGTGAAGCAAGTAGGGCAGCTGTTTTTATGCAGGCCTCAGGTGCTGTATTCGCTGTTCAATTTGACATATTCCTGCGTCATTCCGCTGGAAATGAAGAAGTCCTCATGGTCGCCAAGATCAAGGTTAAATTCAATAATCACATTGGATTTGGCAAATTCCGCTGCGGCAATTTCTTTTTTTGTATCTGAGGGTTGTCCGTCTTGGAAAAGAACAACGTCGCCAACACGAAGCGACACGCGTTCTGGATCGACCTCCGCTCCGCTTCGCCCCGCGGCGGCGAGAAGGCGGCCCCAATTTGGATCACCACCAGTGATGGCACAGCGAACAAGCAAGCTGGTGGCCGCGGTTCGGGCAACATCAAGCGCGTCAGCGGCGCATGCGGCCCCACGAACCCGCACTTCAAAGGCGCGCGTAAAGCCTTCGCCATCGCAGACAATCATGCGTGCCAAATCGCGTGCCACTTCGCAGAAGGCGCGCTGCAATTCGGCGTGGTCAGCGGCGACGCCGCGTTGCGCTGTGGCGAAAGCAAATACGGAATCATTGGTGCTGGTGTCGCCATCAATTGAAATTCTGTGGAATGATTGTTCCACGGCAACGCGCAATATGGAGTCAAGTTCATGGGGCTCCAGCGCGGCGTCCGTGGTGATGACCGCAATCATGGTGGCCATGTTGGGATGAATCATTCCCGCGCCTTTAGCCACGCCAGTGACACGAATTTGCGCAGGATTTGCTGTGTTTTTTACGTTTTGAACACTTGTATTTCCGGCGCCATGGGGCGCAGTAGCCACAAGGCGCGTGGACATTTTCAGGCGCGTGTCCGTGGTCATCATTGCGCGAGCGAATGGCTCCGCGTTTCCATCAACGCAACTTTGGGACAGGGGGGGCAATGCATTTCGCAATGTTCGCAAGTGGCAATCGCTTGCCAATGATGCCCGTTGAATTCATCAGCACAGCGTCTGGGGCGCAGCCACACTCTTGCGCCACTAAGTCACCAATTGTTTGCGCGTCCGCGTATCCGTGTGGACCGGTCGCGGCATTGGCGCAGCCGGAATTTAAAATCAACACATTTGCATGCCCGCGTGAATTATGCAAATGATCCCGTGAAATTTGCACGGGCGCGGCGGCGAATAGATTGGTGGTGAACATGGCCGCCGCAACGGCGCCATCATCCATGCGCAACATGGCCAGATCAGGCGCACCATTTGATTTAATGCCCGCTGACATTCCCGCCGCACGAAAGCCAACTGGCCAAATGAATTCTTCAGTGCTCAAGAGACTTCGCTCTCTTTCAAGTCCAACACCATGGCAATCTCATCGCAGTTTTGATTCTTGGGGCATTGCGCGCAATCTTTAGTGACTTTTTGCGGCAAACTGTTGATACTGACCGTGCGGAATCCACACTTTTCAAAGAACGCTGGCATGCGAGTGAGCACAAATAATCGCTCAATTCCAATGCTGCGCGCCTTCTCAATAAAGAATTGCACCAATTGTTTACCAAGACCGCGCCCTTGGAAGCCTTCGTCCACTCCAAGTGATCTAATTTCCGCAAGGTCGGATTCGTAGATCCACAAACTTGCGCAGCCGCGTACTTTTCCATCCACGGCGGCAATGGCGAAGTCCGTGATTTTCTCCATGATTTCGTCGCGCGTGCGCGGCAAATTCTCTCCGCGCAAGCTCCACAAATCCACCAAGCGTTTAATGTCATCCAAGTCTTCCACCACGGCATCGCGGAAACCTGTTGCGCCACCAGCGGAGCGTCGCTTTGGCCGACGTGTCGCGCGCAAACTTCTCTTAGCTTCCTTCACGCGCGCATTTACTTGGTCTGGCGCTGTGCCACCAGAAACAGATCGGCGACTCAGAGCGCTATCAACCGTCAGCGTGACAAACACATCGCTGCTAACAAGTGGCGCAAGCTTGACCATGTCTTCAACCGACAAATCTTCAAGTGGTTTGCCTTGTCGAATGGCTTCGCGCACCAAGAGCCCAACTTGGTGATGTGCGTCGCGGAACGCGACACCCTTACGCACCAAATAATCAGCCAATTCCGTGGCATTTGCGTAGCTGGCAATAGCCGCCTTGCGCGCGCGCACGCGGTCAATTTTGAGGCCTTGCAACACACGCGGAATCATTCGCAAACACAATGAAAGCGTGTCCATGGCGTCAAAGAGCGGCTCCTTGTCCTCTTGTAAATCTTTGTTGTATGCAAGTGGTAGCGCCTTCAAGGTGACAAGGATTCCTGTGAGAGCTCCAATGACGCGGCCAGTTTTTCCGCGAATCAATTCCAGCGCGTCGGGATTTTTTTTCTGCGGCATCAAACTGCTGCCGGTACTGACCTCGTCGGACAGTTCAACATACGCGGCTTCGCCCGTGGCGTAAAAAATAATATCTTCCGCCATGCGACTGAGATGCAGCATGCACACGGAAGCGGAGGCGATGAGTTCAACTACAAAGTCGCGGTCGCTGACTGCGTCAAGACTGTTGGCGCTGGGTCCATCAAATCCCAAATCTTTAGCCAACTTTTGTCGATCAATTGGATAAGCGGTTCCAGAGAGCGCACCTGAACCAAGCGGGCAACGCGCCACGCGATCAAGCGCGTCAGAGAAACGATCCGCATCGCGTCTTAACATTTCAACATATGCCAGGCACCAATGCGCGAACAAAATGGGCTGCGCGCGCTGTAAATGCGTGAATCCAGGAAAAACCGTGTCGCGCTCGCGCTCCGCCAATTCAAGCAAGCTTAAATTGGCGGCGTCAATTTCCGCAAGACGAACGCGCGTCTGTTTCAAGCACCAAAGGCGCAAGTCCGTCGCCACTTGATCGTTGCGACTGCGACCCGTGTGCAGGCGCTTACCAAGATCGCCAATACGCGCGACTAATTCACGTTCAACCCAACTGTGAACGTCCTCGTCGGTGGCCTTGATGAGAAGTGATGGATCTTTCTCAACCAATGACGCAATTTCACGCAGCGCTTTTTCAATGCGCGCGCGATCGCCGTCGCTGATCACTTCGGCGCGCGCCAATGCATGTGCCCAGCCAATGGAGCCTTCAATGTCCTCTTGAATCAGCCGCCGATCAAAAGGCAGACTGTCATTGAAAGTTCGAAAGAGCGAATCTTGCTGACCTTGAACTCGTCCTTGCCAAATTGCTGTCACCGACTTGCTCCGCTCTTGTTGCCAGTTGCATTGTCAATGCCAAATAATTTGTTCAGACCAAGCAGGGCACGAATGCGGCTAGGCAATGAGAACAAACGAATAAAGCCTTCAGCGTGTTGCTGGTTATAGACATCGTCCTCGCCAAATGTCGCAAATGCCTGCGAATACAGCGAATTTGGACTGCGGCGGCGCGTGGTGGTTGCGGAGCCTTTGTAGGCGCGCACGGCAACTTCTCCCGTGAGTGGTTGCGCCAGAGATTTGATGGCGGCCCACTGCGCCTCACGCAACGGCGCGAACCAGCGTCCGTCATAAATCACGCGCGCGAAATCATTGGCTAGTTCCTCGCGAAATCGCATGGAGTCACGGTCAAGAACAATTTGCTCAAGGCCGCGCAGAGCCTCCATTAAAATAGTTCCACCTGGGGTCTCGTAGCAGCCGCGACTTTTCATTCCGACAAGGCGGTTCTCAACCATATCAACACGGCCCACGCCATGGCGCGCGCCAATTTCATTCAGCGAGTCAAGCAGTTGTATTGCGGAAAGTTTTTTTCCATTCACGCTCACAGGAACGCCGTGTTCAAATCCAACGATCACTTCTTCTGGTTCATTGGGCGCCAACTTTGGATCTGTGGTTCGAATCCATAAATCTTCTGGTGGCGCGTTCCATGGATCCTCCAACTCCGCGCCTTCGTGTGAAACATGCCACGAGTTGGCGTCGCGCGAATAGATTTTTGTGGCGCTTGCGGCGCATGGAATATTGCGTTGCGCTAAATAGGCAAGCATGGCTTCACGGCTGCGCAAGTTCCAGGAGCTTTCACGCCATGGTGCAATGACGCGCAATTGTGGCGCCAAAGCCGCATAAACGCTTTCAAAACGAACTTGATCATTGCCTTTTCCCGTGCAACCGTGAGCCACGGCGTCGCAATTTTCTTCCAAAGCGCACATGACCTGCGCTTGCGCAATGCAAGGGCGAGCAATGCTGGTGCCAAGTAGG
>CAJACJ010000395.1 GCA_903938205.1 uncultured bacterium | reverse complement strand
TTGAGATAGAAGCCGTTGTACGAGTTGAAAGTCTCGGTGACGACCGCCTTCCCTTGAGCCGCAGAGAAACCGCTCCACAAAGTTTTGTTGGAAAAGGTGATCATGGCAGCAGAGGCGGCCTGGGTCATCACTACGGTCATAGCCGCAGCTGATAAAGCGATTCGAATTGACATTGTGGAAACTCCAAAAGGGAAGAAAGGGAAGAATAACTCGCATTTTGCATAGTTAGGGAAGTTTGGGAACCCCGGAACATGCTCCACACGAGATAGTAATCTAGCCCGATTTTTTACATGTGCAAGTAATAATTTGAATTTTAGACCATATTTAATTTTTAATTTTGTACAAAAAATCCAAAATTATTAACGCCTTTAACTGGTTGCGCTTCACGGCAGCGCCAAACGTGCGTTTTTCAATTTGGATTTGGGGTGGGTCAGTGGGGGTGAACCCTATTTTTAATGTAGCGCGGCGGTTGGAGCCATCTGGTTACCCTTTGATCATGAATCCCATATCGCTGTTGATCAAATCTGCCGCAACGCAACACCAAACTTTGGGTCGGGCTTTCGGGGTGGTGGTCTTGCCATTGTGCGTTGCTTCAACGGTTTTGGCGCAAAGCGATGCGACGGCGGGGGCTGTAGCGACCAAGCCGGTCGTGGCGAAACCGGCCGTACCGACAACTGCTAGGCCAGTGGTTGCTCCGACAACTTCGGCTGCCAAAGCATCTGCGCCGCCAGTCACCGCACCACAATCTGTTACGCCCACAACTTCGGCTGTCAAAGCATCCGCAACAACCACGCCATCAAGCACAGCAACAACTGCAACAACAACTGCTCCATCAAGCGCCGCAAAAAGCGCGCCATCAACTGCCGCAACGGTTGCGCCCACAAATTCATTTTTTCAATTTGAAGGAGCGCCAATTGAATTGCGACTGAACACGGCTCTGTGGTTGCCACGCTTGCGCGGCAATGTGACCTACGGCGCAGCGGGCGCGCCCAACTTGGACTTAAGCACCGCGCTCAGTTTGGACGCGTTGGAGCCAAGCTTTTATGGCGACATTGGCGCCACTTGGAAAAACTGGACGCTGCGCGTCACGGGCACAAGTTTCAAATCCACCGGTTCCATTGGCGCAACAGGCGCGGGATCATTTGGCTCCACCGCGTTTGTGGCGGGACAAAATCTCAATAGCAGTTTTTCCTACTGGACCGCGGGCGTTGAAGCGGAAAGTTGGTTGTGGCGCCCGTTCTCCAAGCAAGAATTTCCGTGGCTTGACGCGGTCGCAAACGAATCGCTTCCAGTTGACTTGCGCATCTTTGGGCAAGTGGGCGGGCGCGCGTTTGGCATTGATCAATCGCTCACCAACGCCGCGACTGGTTCAAGCAGTTCCTTCAGTGAAACATTCGGCACGGCGTACGCGGGCGGCGGTTTTAATATTTACTTTGACACGCGCGAGGCGCTTGGATTTATAAAGCGCTTCGACGATGATGTCGGCATTGAGGCCGGCCCCGTGTGGCCAGGCGACGGCGGATTGTTCATGCAGATCAACGCCACGGGAACCGCGTGGTTGAATAATAATGTGGGCGTGTATTTTGGCTACGAAAATTTGCGGCAGAATGTGAACACCAATGACTACGAATTAAACTCATACATTGGCGGCTTGATCATGGGGCTTTCCGTGAAGTTTTAATGTACGCACGACACTGAACGCACAACATGCAACGCGATCGAGCAACCCATTGAAAAAGAAAGCCGCCGCAAAACATCAATCAAAATTGCGCGACGCGAATTCCGCCAAGGCTGGCGATCAATCGAGTCACAAATCTGGCGCAAAACCGCAAGATACATCGCACGGCAAAGCGCATCTAAAACTTCATTCCAAGACGCATCCAAAGCGCGGCGGAAAGTTTCAGCGCGCCAAGTTGCGCCAAATTATTTTCACAAAGGCCATCGATCGAATCTTGAAAGGCCGCCTCACGCGCCGCCACCTTGAGCAGCCGATTGCGTTTCGCGAAATAGAAATCGCCGTTCCAAATTGGCCGCGCGCGTTTGACGGACTTCGCATTGGCCACCTAAGCGATTTGCATTGGGGCGAACTTATGCCGTTGAACCGCGGCATTGAACTGGTTGAGCGACTCGACAGCGCGCGCATTGACATGTTGGCGTGCACCGGCGACGTGGTGGACTTGGAATGGAAAGGTTGCGAGCCGTTGCTGAAAGCCATGGGCGAAATCCGCGCGTCTATGGGCCGCTATTTGGTGTTGGGCAATCACGACCATCTTGATGACGCGGTTGAGTTTGCCGCCGCGGCCGCGCATCACAAACTTGATGTGCTGCATGAATCGGTGGCAACACGCAGGCGCGCCGAACATGATTTGCGCGTGGCCGGCATTGATTGGAACAAATCTCCCAAGGCGCTGCGCGCTTCCGTTGAAGCGATCGCGCACACGCGCCCGCATTTATTGTTGACGCACAATCCTAAAGCGTTCGCCGCCGCAAGCGACGCGGGCATTCCGTTGGTGTTGGCTGGCCACACCCACGGCGGCCAAGTTGCGCTACGCAACAAGCCGCAGAAAAACATGGCGCTTGCGCACCGACACTCCAGCGGATTTTATGAGCAGGGCGTAAGCCGATTGTTTGTGAACGTTGGCGCGGGCGCGTGGTTCCCGTATCGGCGCAATGTGCCTGCGGAAATTGTTGTGCTGGTTGCGCGGCGGGGGTGAGAGAGCATTCGAGTATCAGTCAAGTGGCACTCATCTGGCAATTTTTTTAGCTTCACCACAAACACCAAAATTTCTTCAGCAATTAATTCAAAGTCGTCAACTCGGCAAATTACATGTGCCAATTATGACGAAGCATAAACCACGCTCTATGCTTGTTGGCGTGAG
>CAJACJ010000394.1 GCA_903938205.1 uncultured bacterium | reverse complement strand
ATGAAGTTGAATTGGTGAAATCCATTCAACTTTGACGCAAGTCGGTGGCAAATGAGGTCGAACAAGGGAGTGCAATGATTATGAATCACACACACAAGTCTTCAACAATATCCATTCTTCTAAGCGTGGCGCTGGGTGTGTGCGCCACGTTTGTATGTGCGCAAGCGCAAACTCAGGCGCCAACTCTGGCGTCAAACCAGGTGCCATTTCAGGAATTAACACCAGCAACACGCGCACCAAGGCAATCAACTGCGCCAACCACTGGCGCCGCAACGCAATCTGGCGCGCAATCAACTGCGACGCCGGCAACAGCTGCTCCAGCAACAATTACGCCAGCGCAAGCCGAAGCGGTTCAAAAACTTTCCACACCAAACGGAATGCTTCCTCAGTGGAACGGTTCCGCCGCGCCAGCGCCTGCGGTCACTGAAATTACAAACGAAGCGCCAGCCAATCAGCAGGGCATGGAACAAAAATTAGAAGCCGTCGCCAACGGAGCGCCCCCCGTTGTTGACGTGACCGACCACGGAACGGTAACGCTTGCCGCGCAAGGAATTGAAATTACAAAGTTGCTTGAGTTGCTCAGCATTAAAAGCAAGTTGAATATTGTTGCCAGCGAAAAAGTGAAGGCGCTGGTGAGCGTGAGTTTGTACGACGTGCCTGTTGATCAGGCGCTTGACGCGCTGCTGACCGTGAACGGATTTGTGTGGGAGCGACAGGGGCCATTCATTATGGTCTATGCCCGCGCGGAAAAAGAAGCCATGGATAAATCCAAATTGAAGCGTGACGCGCATGTGTTCACGCTGCAATTTCTTTCGCCTGACGATGCGCTTGCGTTGGTGAAGCCGCTTCTAAGCGAAGGCGGCACCGCGGTGTCGCTTGGAAAAGTGAAGGAAGGTTTTGAGCCAACCATCACCGACGGCGGCAGCGACACGTACGCGTTTGCAACACGCGTGCTTGTGAACGATTACCCAGAAGTGATTGAAAAATCCGCCAGAATTTTGAAGGAGGCGGATGTCCAGCCACAACAAGTTCGCGTGGAAGCCACCATTCTTGTTGCGGATGTGAGCGAAGATGACGCGTTTGGTTTGGACATTACCGCGGTTGGCAACATTGATTTCGCCACCGTGACTGGCGGCCCCATGAACGCCTTCAATGATTTGAAAAGCGGAGAAATTACACCCGCCAACGCCACCGCCAACGCGGCCTCCCTGTATCCCGCGGGAACAGTTGATCCAACGCTGAAGCTTGGTGTGATTTCAAATGATGTCGCCATATTTTTGCAGATGCTTGATCAAGTGAAGAACACCACGGTGCTTGCGCGTCCATCCGTGACGGTGTTGAACCGCCAAAAAGCCCAAGTGAACATTGGTCAGAAGTTGGGTTACCTGTCCACCACTCAAACGCAAACCAGCACCACGCAAGAAGTGCAATACATTGACACGGGCATCAAGCTCACCTTCCGCGCATTCATTAGTCCAGACGGAATGGTGCGCATGGAACTTGCGCCATCTATCACCGCGGCCACCTATGAAAATGTGAAGTCACAAGGAACTGATTCGCAAATTCCAAATCAAAGCAATCAAGATTTGCGCACCAACGTGCGCGTAAAAAGTGGGCAGACCATTGTGCTTGGCGGACTTTTCCGCGAAGTCAGTTCAACCACCAATCGTCAGATTCCATTGTTTGGCGACTTGGTTCCTGGCGCGCTGAGCGGTCAGAAAGACGCCACGCTTCGCCAAGAAGTTATCTTTCTTGTTACGCCAACCATTGTGGAAGATCCCAAGAGTTCAATGGATGGCGACATGGCGTTGAAGGTGATTGACGCCGTGCAAACTGGCGCGCGCGCTGGCTTGCTGCCTTTCTCACACGCGCAAATTGCCGGCAACTATCAAACACAAGCGTTGGATGCGTGGCGCGCGGGCGATACCAAGAAAGCTTCGCTGTACGCCGATCAAGCCATTCGCGTGTCACCAAGTTCACCAAGCATGATTCAGTTGCGTGAGGACATTCGCGCCAACAATTCCGCGCCTTGGAAAACAAAGTTGGACTCGCTTGATTTGCTTCCTGACTACATCCGTGAAAAGGGAACAGTGCTTGGATTCCCAATGGGCGTGCCCAAGGATGTTTCTGGCGCAACACCAAATGCAACGTCCACTCCAGAAACAACCACGCCACCCGCGGCGGTTCCTGCCGCGGAGTCCGCCAAAACCATCACCACAAATACCGCCGCGCCAACAACGCAAGCTGTGAAAGTTGCGCCCACAATACCGGCGGTCAAAACGAATCCAGCCAATGACGGAAAAAATTATGGAGTTGATGTTGGCTACATCTTGACTCCACCCGAACCAACACAGCAACCGAAGGAGAAACAATAATGAAAAACTTTGTCATCGCCGCATCACTCATGCTTGCATTAGGCGCCTGCGCAACACCGCATTCAAAGCAGGTGCGTGAAGACGCGCATAATCGATACGACCGCGCCAACGCGCAGGTGGTGTTTGATCAGGCCAGCCAAAGTTTTCACGCCGGCCAATTTGAAGCCGCGCTGGGTCACATTGACAAGGCCATTGCGCGCTATCCAAAAGATGGAAATTACGAAGTCATGCGTGGACGAATTCTGTTGGAGATGAAACGCACCGACATGGCACGCGAAGCCTTTATGAAGGCAGCCACACTTTCACCAACTTCCGCTGATCCTCACTACTACATGGGAATAGTTTTGCAGCGTTGGAACGAGCTAGACAAAGCCGCGGCGGAATACGCCAAGGCGTTTGAGTTGGCGCCGTCGCAGTTGCAATATGTTGCCGCAGAGTGCGAAACATTGATCGCGGCGGGTCGATTGAATGACGCCGAAAAGACATTGCTTACCGTGAAAAAAACATTTGAGTTCAGCCCCGTGCT
>CAJACJ010000393.1 GCA_903938205.1 uncultured bacterium | reverse complement strand
TGGAATTGTCAATTTGGTTCCCACCACAAGCACTGCCGCATCTTCGCCAATGACTTTCTTGTTGGCGTCATAAATTTGTTTCCAGTGCTTGCTGTCGCCGTAGACCTTGTTGGAAATCTTGGACAGCGTGTCGCCAGAAACAACTTCATAGTCGCCACCGGTTGCATTGGAAACAGAGCCGCTTGTTGACGAGCCGGAATTGCTTGATGGCAATTTCACTGGCGCGGAAACCGCCGCATCCTTTGTGGGAATATTTAATTTTGCGCCCAGCTTTAAATTGGTTGGAGTTAATCCTGGATTGGCCTTCGCAATATTTTCCCAGCCCTGGCTTGATCCCCAATATTGCTTGGCGATTGATGTCAAGGTGTCGCCTTCGACAACAACATGGACAGTGGCGGCGCTTGCCGATGCGACACTGGTCTTTGCTGCGGTTGTTGAAGTTGCTTGAGTAGATGAAGTTGATGGAACGTTTTTTACGCTTGGAACAACCGCGCCAGTTGTCGTACTAGATGGACTTGTCGCGCTTGGTGATTGCGCGCGGGAAGTTGGGGTAGATGAGGACATTCCCGATTGACCAACAGCTTGAGCTGCGCCAACGGAATTTGAACTTGAAGTTTGCGCCGCACGTGCGCCAACAACGGCGCCAGTAGCCGTGGCTGGAGTGAAACCAGGCAAGTTGGTTGGTAACGGCTGCATTGGCGTGGTATCAGCGGTGAATCCTGGTGGAATAGGCGATGGCATTGTGGACGTTGTGGAGCCAGTCGCTGGCACAGCCGTGGTGGATGGAGAAACAGAAACAGGTCCTGATGTCGCTCCTGACATAGAGCTACCAGAAGCGATGCTGGTGGCTTCGGACGCTGTGACTGGCAATTCCTTAATTGGATCCACTTCTGGCTTATACACCGGAGGACCAACGCGTTTTTGGAGATCAATCTTTTCAAGCGCAGGTTTGGCGGGCGCGAACCACGCGTAGTACAAACCAGCGGCGGCGAAAGCAAGAACGATGACGGCAAGCAATGCGCGAAGAGACTTATTCATAGTGTTTCTCGTGTTTGGAATTTTCAGTTACGCCGGAAGCGCGTTTGAATTGGCGCGTGAATCTGACTCTGACTTTTCTTGGGCAGTTGGATCTTCACTTTTGCGATAGACAATGGTCGCTGCAATCGCGACGCTAGAGAATGTTCCTGCGATCAAACCCACAAGGAAGGTCACGGCGAACGGACGAATGCCGGTTCCTCCAAGCGAGTACAAAATAATGGCGGTGGCAATCGTGCTTCCACCGGTCAAAATAGTGCGGCTGAATGTCTGATTAATGCTGAGGTTCACAACCGCACGCGTGACATAGGCGGCCTTGCCGCGGTTCTCACGAATGCGATCAAGAATGACCACCGTATCGTTGAGCGAGTAGCCAACAATGGTCAACAATCCTGCGACCACATTCAGATCAATGCGGAAATCACTCATCAATATGGAGGCGCCAAATGTGGTGTCACCCAATGTGCGGCTTATGGCCAAGAAGCCAACGCACACGCACAAATTAAAGAGCACCGCCAAGACCGTCGCGAAGGAGAATCGGAAAGAACCAAAGCGCACCCAGATATAGCCAAGCATGAGGAACAAACTCATGAACACGGCCACGGTGGCGTTGGCCACCAAGGTACGTGCCACTGCGGGACTAAAGCTGCTGACTTGATCAAGCATGGTGCCTTGCGTAACAGCGGCCGAAACCAATTTCCATTCCTTAGCCGCCAAGTTGCTATCCCACGCGTCAATTGAACCCTTGAGCGAATTCATTTGTGGATCGGACACCAATACCGCCACGCTGGTTTGACCTTGGTCAGGTTGTGCGGAATCCACAGGCGTCAGTCCAACCACAAGCGTGTCGCGGCCGGCGATCTCGGAGAAATCAGGTTGATTGCGAAGACGCGAAATGCGCTGTTGCAAATCAGCGGTGGTGATGGGTGGATTGATGTTGTCAATGACCACGGCCACGCCGCCCCTGTAGGAGCCAACGGAACTTTGCAAACCAGGCCGCGCGATGTTGTCGCCCAACTTATCTTTTTCAAGCGGATAGGTGTGGCTGGCATGCAAGACATCACCCGCACCGGTGAATGAGGATGGAAGTCGCGCATCCAAGTCGCTGGCCAACACCCCCACCACGGCGTTGGTGACCGCCGAGGTGATTTTACTTTCATCATCAATTGAAGTTGGATTGCCAACCTTGATTTGAAATGAACTGGAGCGGAAATCCTTGGTTTGCTCGCCCATCGAGAGCACATTGGCGCTTTCCAATTGGGAAAGAATTGGATCGCTGGCCTTGGACTCACCGAAGGCGCGGATTTTATTTTCAACATCAACGCGTGAAAGAAGCAAGCGCCCAGTGGCGTCGGCATCTTCGCCACTTTTGGCTTGGCGAGTTGTCATTGTCATGGACACGCCACCACGGAACTCAGTTTCAAAAATATCGGCGCCGCGAATCATGACCATCATCACGCCAAGAAGCGCCACAATAAGTGAGCCACTTAAAAGCATGGGACGCAAGGCAATCCAATCGATATTTGGCTTGAGCGCGCGGGCCACGGATGGAAACTGAACCGGAAGCATTGGCAAAGTGCGCTGACCCATCCAACCCGACCACACCGCAAGCAAGATGCGCGTGACCCAAAGACCGGAGATGAACGTGGCGAACACGCCAATAGCCATGGTGACGCCGAAGCCCTTGACTTCCGTTCCCGCGAACAAAATCAACACAAGACACACAATCAAGTTGGTGATGTTGCCGTCAAAGATGGCGGAGAAGGCGCGCGCGAATCCCAACCGGATTGCGTTGCGCAGACTCTCCTTATTGTCGATCATTTCCTCGCGGATGCGCTCATAAATAAGCACATTGGCGTCCACGGCCATGGCCACGCTTAGGGAAATGCCCGCTAGACCTGGCAAGGTGAATGTGGCATCCATGAATGCCATCACGCCAAAGATAATGGCGGCGTTGACAATCAGCGACAAGTTGGCGATGAAGCCAGCCACAAAGTAATACAGCAGCATGGCCACGGCGGTCACGCCAATGGAAAGCATGACAGCCGCCAAGCCGCGATCAAGATTGTCCGCGCCGATGGATGGGCCAAGCACATTCATGCTGACGGGCTCCGAACTCAGTTGCCCTTCAAGCGCGCCGGCGGAGAGAACACGGATGAGGTATTTAATTTCCTCCTCGTCAAAGCTGCCGGTGATTTGACCGCTTCCACCAATGCGGCTTTGCAAATTTGGAGCGGTGTAGACCTGGCCGTCAAGCACAATGGCCATGGCGCGGCCAATGTTTGGACCAGTGAGCCGGCCCATTTCTTGACCACCTGTTGAGTCAAGACGAAATGCGATGCTGGTTCGACCAAGTTCGTCGATGCTGCGCGAGGCGC
>CAJACJ010000392.1 GCA_903938205.1 uncultured bacterium | reverse complement strand
GTTCCTGTACTTCACTCCCAACGAACTCATTAGCCGCATTGTGCAGAAAAAGAACGACCCAAAGTTCCGCCTCACCATTGAGCGTGCTCCACGCAGCGGCCCAAAGTTGCTTTCGCTGTCGCAACAATCGCGTCCCATGATTGACTTTGAAAGCGCCTACGAATTGCTGCAGCGATACCAAGTGGAAAGCACTTTCTATTCCGAAGGGGTGCTCATGTGCTCCAGCCGGCCGCGTTCGGGCAACTCCAATTTGCCAATCGGCCCCGATTTGTTCCGCAACCAGTTCACCATGTCGGTGCCAGTTGACGGATTGGGTGACGCCAAATTGCATCTGGGTTTACTGCGGCTCATTTGCCTGAACGGAATGGTGGGCATGACCAATGCGTTCACCAGCGCCGTGCGAATGGGCAAGGAACCGCAACATGTTTTAGAACGGGCACTTTCAACCTTCGACAACGAAGAAGGCTTTAGCGTTCTACGCGATCGCTTCGCGGCGTCGCAACGTTCATGGGCATCGCTGGCGGAGGTTCAACGTCTGCATTCGTTCATCATGAAATTGCCTAAGACTGAAAGTTCCGCGCCGGTGCTCAATCGATTTCAATCTCTCATTGATGATTGCTCAGCCCGCTACGGCTTTGCAAATTTGTCCGCGCTGACAGAGCGACGTTTGCGTGTGCTTCCAGCCACCATGCGTGCCTACGACTTGATCAATATTGCCACGGAAATTTCCACGCACCATGTTTCAACGCCAGCTTCACTGCGTGTGAATGGTTGGAGCTCCGATTACATTTCCCGCGAATTTGATCTGGAGGACACGGCCCCAGAATTAGTCGAGTTCAAACCGCTGTTCTTCAGTACGCATCGCAACTAACACGCGGGTCGCAACCTTGCCACGAAAATTCTCCGCGAAACCAGGTTCCTCATCCGGGGCCTGGTTTTGTTATGCCACTGCGATCAATGACAGAAATTGAATCGGCAGTTCTCTTCATGCAATCTGATTTTGTTTCAATTCACCGCCGCCCTGCAACGTACGCCGCACATGAAATTGCAAACTAGCCTGTTAAACTATTTCTTGCGGCATAATCAACCGCTGATTTGAAACCATTCCGGCGAGCCACTTCATGCACAATTTTATTCGACCAACAATCACTCGTTCGCGAATCGCATTCATTGTGCTGCTGACCACTCTATTTGGAGCAACAACCATGGGTACACGTATTTTTTACAAAGGACCAAATCGCGGCACAGCGGTGTGCAACCTTGCTGGCAATCTCATGTATGAAGGCGTGAATAAATCAAAATGCATTTTGAATATCGACGGCGACAAAGCTTGGGAAGGCGTCAACAAAGCCAAGTGCTTGTTCAACATCTCGGGCAACAATGTCTACGAGGGTGTGAACAAGGGCAAGGTTCTATTCAATATTGATGGCGCCAAAGTGTGGGAAGGCGTGAACAAAGCGAAATGTTTGTTCAACTACACCGCAGACAAAATGTTCGAGGGCGTGAACCAATCCGCGGTGGCGGCCAATTGGAGCGGCGGCGCGCTTTCCAAAATGGAAGCGGCGTCACTGATCTACGCGCTTATGCATTGACAAGGTTCTATATAAAACGGCGTCGCGGAGAATTTGATTGCGCATTTCACAAAGTGCGTTGACATTGAACCAAATTGAGCGCGTTCACAAAGACCGCCGTCAACTCCGCTCACATCAAATAAGTCCCGCGGCACTCACGCCTTGTCTTTGTCGGCCATCATTTGCAACATGTCCACGCAACGATTGGCGTAGCCACATTCATTGTCGTACCAACTGATCACCTTGAAGAAACGGTCGTTCAATTGAATGCACGCGCGCGCGTCATAAATACTGCTGCGCGGATCGCTCATGAAATCGCTCGATACCACTTCCTCTTCGGTGTAACCAAGCACATCTTTCATGGCGCCTTCGGAGGCGGCCTTCATGGCGGCGTGAATGCGGTCCAAACTGGTCGCTTTCCCCGTGCGGAACGTCAAATCAACGCAACTCACATTGGCTACGGGAACGCGAAAACTCATGCCAGTGAGCTTGCCTTTGGTGCCAGGCAAGCACAACGCCACCGCTTTGGCGGCGCCAGTGCTCGCGGGAATAATATTTTGATACGCGTTGCGGCCACCGCGCCAATCTTTCTTTGATGGACCATCTTGCGTGGGTTGCGTGGCGGTGGCGGCGTGCACGGTGGTCATGAGACCTTCCTCAAGGCCAAACTCATCCATGATCACTTTCACAATTGGCGCCAAACAATTGGTGGTGCAACTTGCATTACTAATCACGGTGTGGCGCGCTGGATCGTATTGTTGGTGATTGACCTTGTAGACAAGCGTTGGAACTTCTTGCTCGCTTTTGGTTGGCGCGGAAATCACCACGCGCTTGGCGCCAGCGGTAATGTGACCTTTGGCGGCCTCGAAATCCGTGAAGCGACCGGTGCTCTCAAGAACATACGTGCAACCAAGATCCTTCCATGGAAGTTTGGCCGGCTCGCGCTCACTCAATGTGCGTGTGGTCATTCCAGCCACGGAAAAAGATTCGCCAGACGCCTTCACTTCATGTTGAAAGCGACCGTGGTTGGTGTCGTACTGCAAGAGATACGCCAAGTTGTCCGCCGGCACCAAATCATTCACGCCAACAATTTCAAAACCGCCGCGCTGAACCGCCGCGCGATAGACCAAGCGACCAATGCGACCGAAACCGTTGATACCAATTCGAATTGCCATGGCTGAAATCCTTTTGTTGTGAAAATAAAATAGTGAATTCGTAAAATGTCAAAGATGAAAGATAGTTCCCAATCGCCCCGTTGGGAAACCAAGGCGAAACTACAAGTTTTCTAGGCTATTTACGCGCATTTTTCGACTGCGCACCATGACCTTGGCCTGCTTGCGCAACGCAATGTCGTAGGCGCCGGGAAACGCGTTGATGATTCCGGAGGCCAGCCGCACGAAAAGACTGGTCCACACTTCGCTCTTGGGCTTGCGCAAACAACGCATAATGGCGTTGGCCACTTGCTCTGGAGTTTGAATGAACATCTTTGGCGCGTGGTCGGGCACGATCTTTCCTTGGGGATCTATCCCGCCGCGCAATGACGCCTGT
>CAJACJ010000391.1 GCA_903938205.1 uncultured bacterium | reverse complement strand
GACAGGTGCTGTGTGATTTCTGGAGTAGTTGCGCCCAGGCTTTGCGGGCTTTGCTCGGTCACAATCACTGGAATTTCTAGCGTGTTTGCCATTTGCACCAAAATGGCGCTGTTGGCGACCACGCAATCCCATTTGGCAATGTGCTTTGCAAACTTGGTTTGAATATCAATGACTAGAAGTGCGCAGTCGGCGGTTCGAAGTCGGGCAATGGGCATGTGAATTCCTTGTGTATTTGGATCAAGAACGGCTGGTCACACTTTCAACGCAGGTTCTTGCGCCAGTGTGGCGGAAAATCTTTTTCGAATGGGCGCGGCGACCACAGAGATCCATCGATCGGTCTGTTCGCCGCTACGACCGGTGAGTCGTTTGGCGTCAAGGGCGCTTTCAATATTGACTTTGGTAAAGAGTGGGTCAGTGGATAGTCGCGCTGCAAGATCGTTGGGCTGTCCAAGTTTCACGCGCTCGGCGGCGGCAAGCGCGTGGCTGCGGATTGCGTTGTGCGCTTTTTCGCGGTCCACGCCGGCGCGCACTGCGGCGATTAAAATATCTTCGGTCGCCACAAATGGAAGTTCGTTCTGCAATCGATTGGTGATCACGCTTTCATTCACCACAAGTCCGCCAAGCACATTGGTCATCACATCAAGCGCGCCATCAAGAGCAAGAAACGCCTCGGGCAGCGAAAGTCGCCGCGCGCTGGAGTCATCAAGTGTGCGCTCAAGCCACTGCTCGCTAGCGGTAGCCATAGCCACAGGTGCAAGGCCGATCACAAAACGTGCCAAGCCTGTGGCGCGCTCACATCGCATTGGATTTCTTTTGTACGGCATGGCGCTGGAACCAATTTGATCTTTTTCAAACGGCTCCTCCACCTCGCGCAAGTTGGCCAGCAGGCGAATGTCGTTGCAACATTTATGAATAGCGCACGCGCCAACGGCCAACGCGTTGAGCACGGTGGCTTCGAACACGCGCGGCGAAGTTTGTCCGCAGACATTCCAAACTGCGTCGGGGTTCCATTTCAAAAAGCCGCAGAATTTGGCTTCAAGTTGCTCCACTTTGGCGGTATCGCCCAGCAGCGCCAAGAAGGAAAATTGCGTGCCGGTGGCGCCGCGCAATCCTTTCAACTTGACGCCCGCAAGCCGTAGTTCAATGTCTTCAAGAGCGATGGCGAAATCTTGGCCCCACAACGTCGCGCGCTTTCCAAGCGTGAGCGGTTGCGCAGGTTGAAAGTGCGTGAAGCCCAGGCAAGCAAGGTCGCGCTGCTTCGCGGCGAACGTGGCGATGCGATCGATGACGCGCGCAAACTTGTTGGCGATTAGTTGAAGAGCATCGCGCAAAATGAGCGCGTCGGCGTTGCAGACCACATCTTGACTGGTCATTCCCAAATGAATGAATCCTTGCGCGGCGGGCGCAGATTCGCCAAACGCGTGCACGTGCGCCATGACATCATGGCGAAGTCGCTTCTCATGTTTGGCCACCGCGGCAAAATCAGTTGTGTTGATATTTGCGCGCATGCCATCAATGGCGGCTTGCGGAATATTCACGCCAAGTTCTTGTTGTGCTTGCGCCACGGCCAGCCACACGCCGCGCCACAATTGCGCGCGCCGAGAATCAGACCAGAGTTGCTGCATTTCAGTAGAGGCGAATCGTGTGGAGAGCGCGCTCTGCCACACATCATTTGAATTCGATTGTGTGGTAGTGGAAGTCACAAAGGGATCGTATCGGACGGCTTTGGCTTTTGACCGACGCGTGATTCCGTACCTGAAATAAGGCGTTTTATGTTGGCGCGGTGCGTGATGAACACCAACGCGGCAATAAGCGCGCAGGCCACGACCGCTGGAAACGGCGTGCCTGTGGTTGCTTCAAGCGGCGCGGAACTTTGTGTGGGTGTGCCCCACGGAAGAATGAAGATGGCGCTGATGGGCAGGGTGGACGCGGCGATCAAACTTGAAAGGCTGACGATGCGTGAAAGTTTCATGCACGCGATCCACACGATCAGCGCGATGAGCATTGGAAATGTGAGCACCGGCCACATGGCCACCAACGCGCCGAAGCCCGTGGCAACACCTTTGCCGCCTTTGAACTTCAGCCACGGCGAAAAAATATGTCCCGCGATCGCGGCGATCGCGATGACAATCCACACGATCAACGCGGTGGGTGAAATGGTGTTGACTTGACGACCAAGCACTCCGCTGATTTGCCCGATGATCAACACGGGCAACGCGCCCTTGAGCGCGTCGAGAGCGAAGCATGTGAAGCCCCACTTGCGACCCAGCGCGCGTCCAACATTGGTTGCGCCCACATTGCCGCTGCCAACCGTGCGCAAATCTACGCCTTTTGATTTGGCAATCAATACGCCAAATGGAATGCTGCCGCATAAGAAAGCGGCGACGACTTCAATAATGACTTGCAAATTAATGTGTGTATTCATTTGCATGGCGAAGAATTCCATTGCTAAAAGAGTAGTGATTTGTCCAGTGATTGTGTGCGCTTTTGTGTGATGCGTGATAGAGAAAGGCGCCTATTGCTGCGTTTGCTGAACGCACTGCGAGACTTAACGAAGTTTGGCGTTGAGCAATTGTGTTGCGGCGTACGTGACATCGCCAACGGAAATGCGGTCCACGCGCGCGATTTTTGCGACGTGATTCGCGATCACTTCCTTGGGAAGAAATGGATCAGCAATCAACAGCCATTCGCGTGGCGTATGAGTGGTGTTTGTGTTTTGCGGCTCTTGCAGTGTTGTGAAGCGATGATCAGTTGGACCGAATAGCGAAACACATGGCGTGTTAAACCCGGCTGCAATGTGGCGCGGACCTGTGTCGTTGGTGATCAGCAAATCGGCTTGCGCAATGGCGCCTTTGAGTCCATCCAGCGTGACGCCTCGTTCAATGAGCGAAATGGCGGCGCCTTGGCTCGCGGAAACGATCGCATCAACAACATTGCGTTCACTTTCCGAACCAGTGACCGCGACGCCGGCGCCACATTTTTTACGAAGCGCAATAGCGAGCGCGGCGAAATTTTCCGCGGACCAACGCTTATCAAGTCGGTTCGCGCCTGGATTTAAAATCACGCGCGGCATCGGCAAACCATCAAGCAAGCGAAAGCCCGTTGCCAGTTCTTCCGTGGTGCAATGCAGTTGCACTGTGCGATCAGTGATGGTGGTTCCAAGTGCCAACTCGGTGAGATTGCAATAATTATCAACGCTGCTGAATGGCGTTGTCATGAACGGCGGCGTTGCGGGATGTGAAAGAAACCAGCCGCGATTTTGACGATTCCAACCAATTCGGGTGCGCGCGCCGCTGGCATACGCAATCAACGCGCTGCGCATGCTGTTTGGAAATAGCAGCATGGCGTCGGCATGGATGGCGCGAATTGGTTTGAGATTGCTGAAGGGACCAAGCCATCCGCGCATGCGATGTTCAACACATTCGTCAAAGACTGGCAAGCCCGAAAGAATGGTGCGCAAGCCAGCGCGACCAAGCAGCGTGATGTGCGTGTTGGGTAAATTCTTGCGCAACGCGCGCAGCGCCGGAGTGGCCATGACCGTGTCACCAATCCATGAAGGAAGAATCACGCATAGTCGTTGGCAATTGTGCAGGGGAGATTTCATTTTTAGAAAGAACCCCATGGACTTTCAGGCGCGCGATGGGAGCGCCACCATCGATCAGTGTCTCGTCGAAGTTCCGTGGCGAATCCCAAGGCAATCACTTCGCCTCCTTCGACTGTGGCGGTCACACTGTTGGTGTGGAAGTCGATTTGAAGCAGTTGTATTCCAGTTCGTTGCGCAAGCGCGTGCGCCATGGACTTGATGGTTTCTTTGAACACGGCGTCGGACAAAATATCAGATCGACGCGCGTGTAGCGCAACCGATCCAATCGCTGCCGCATCAATGACCGGCGCAGTGATGCGCCGTGCGGCGTGAAGCAAATCCGTCTCCACAAAGTCGCCAACGCTTGCGGCGGCCATTTCGCGGTCGCTTGAAATTAAAATGGTGCGGCATTGCGCCGCCGCGCCCGCCATCACGTCGCGTTCTTGATCGCCAATCATCCAGCTTTTTTCTAGATCAATGGCGTGGGCTAATGCTGCCGCGAATAACATTCCAGGCGCGGGTTTTCGCCATTCATGTTCGCGGCGATAGTTTTCCACCGTTCCTTGCGGATGAAACGGGCAGTAATAATATTCGGTGATGACTGTGGGCGTTCCCACTTCCGCGCGCAGCATCTGCTCAAGACGCGCGTGTGTTTGAAGAACTGCGTCCTCGTTGTATTTGCCGCGCGCCACGCCGCCTTGATTGGTGACCACGAACAACATGAAGTTATGTTTGAGCAAAAGTTGCAGCGCTTGCGCTACGCCAGAAAGAATTTGAATTTGATCGGGATCACCCAAGTCGCCAGCGTTGTCGATGAGCGTTCCGTCTCGGTCAAGAAAGACCGCCGGCCGCAAAGCGGATTGGCGATCAGCGGGGCTCACACTACGACCGCCGGTTTTGATTTGGAGAAATGCAAATGCGGAACGCTGTCGCCAAAACACGTCCCCATGGCGCGTCCCGCGGAGATCAATCCGTGATCAATTGGAATCAAGCGTTGTTTGCCCGCGGCATGCAACAAGTCGACATCGGAGAAAATATTATTCTCGCGCACCACCATGCGATTGTGCCCGCCAGCCATCAGCGTGAGAATGGCGTGATAGCCAAAGTGCGTGGCCAAAATTCGATCGGCCGCGATCGGTGGACCGCCGCGTTGAATGTGTCCAAGCACCGTGGTGCGAGTCTCGACATTGCAAGCTTTTTCAATGTTTTTAGCCACAAATGCGCCAATGCCGCCAAGGCGAATTGGGTCGGGACTTGTGGGATCAATGCGCGCAACCATTTGCTCGCCAGATTTTTGCTTCGCGCCCTCGGCCACCACAACAATGGCGAAGCCTGGACCTTTGCTCATACGATCATTCACAAACGCGAAAATGGGATTGAAGTCAAACGGAATTTCTGGAATCAGAATCACATCGCTACCGCTGGCCACGCCGGCGGTCAGCGCGATCCAACCCGCGTTGCGTCCCATGAGTTCGCACACCATCACGCGGTGGTGACTGTCGGCGGTGGAGTGCAAGCGATCAAGCGCGTCGGTGGCTGTGGCGACCGCGGTGAGAAAACCAAAACTAATTTCTGTTCCAACAATATCGTTGTCGATTGTTTTTGGAACGCCAATAATGTTCAAGCCCTTGTCTACCAAATGGCTTGCGGCGCTCATGGTTCCATCGCCACCAATCACAATGATGGCGTCCAACCGATGTCGCTTCGCGGTTTCCACGCAGCGCTCGGTCATGTCGCGAAAAATTGGAGCTCCCTGTTCGTCATTGCCAACGTGGTATTTGCTTGGGTTGCAGCGATTGTTACTGCCCAAAATGGTTCCGCCACGCACCAATATTCCCGCGACGTCGCGTGAAGTCAGCGGTCGAACGCGGTCATCGATCAAACCTTGAAAACCATCTTCAATTCCCACAACCTCAATGCCGTATTGCAAAATTGCGGTCTTGGTCACTGCGCGAATCACGGCGTTCAGGCCGGGGCAATCGCCTCCACCTGTGAGTACGCCAATGCGACGAATATTTTTTGGAGGTGTCATGGAAAGGGTGATGATCGTAACGATCTTTCGCCAATCCGCCATGCGCTGCGATCTTTTATATCAGCGGTACCATTCTTTCAATGACACAAGAAAAGACTCCAGCGAATCAAGGCGACTCTGGCGGCGTTGAGGAAATTCATCCATCGGTGCTTGAAGCATCCCGTCGCGCCAAGTTGGATCGCTACAGAAACGAGATGGGAGTGGACCCATTTGGTGGACGAGTGTTTGGTTTGGTCTCGCTTGGCGTCGCGCGCGCCGCGTTCAATGCAGAAGCCCAAACGCAACATGAACTTGACAGCGCAAAGGCAAAGGCCGATCCCGCGTTTCAAGTTGTGGACACCCGCCCGCGCATGAAAGTCGCTGGCCGCGTGGTGCAGTACCGCGATCTTGGAAAAATTATTTTCTTCTGGCTGCGCGACCACACTGGCGATTTGCAAATTTCCATGAGCAAGTCCGCGGCGGATGCGAAGTCTTTTGAAATCGCCAAGGCGCTGGATTACGGCGACATTGTGTGCGCGGAAGGTCCCATTGGCCGCACGCAGAAGGGTGAGATTTGCATTTGGGCAAAAGATGTTTCCCTGCAATGCAAAAGTTTGGCGCCGCCGCCAGGCAAATGGCACGGCTTGGAAGACGCTGAAATTCGCTATCGAAAGCGCTATTTGGACATGTGGGCCACGCCGCGCACCATGCAAGTTTTTCAAATGCGCAGCCGCATTGTGGCCATGGCCCGCGGGTTCATGCAGCAGCGTGGATTTCTGGAGGTGGAGACTCCCATGATGCAGCCGCTCGCTGGCGGCGCTGCGGCGCGTCCATTTGTGACAACGCACAACGCGCTTGGCATGAATTTATTTTTGCGCGTCGCGCCCGAGTTGTATCTCAAGCGCTTGATTACCGGTGGAATGCCGCGCGTGTTTGAAATCAATCGCAACTTCCGCAATGAAGGCGTTGATCGCAGCCATAATCCGGAGTTCACCGCAATGGAGGCGTATGAAGCCTTCGGCGATTACACAAGCATTATGGATCTCACGGAAGCGCTGGTGCATGAGTGCGCCACGCAAGTAGCGAAGGAGCAAGTAGATGTTCCGGCGGGTCCCGTGCTTGCGTTTGGTGAATTCAAAGTGAATTACGCAATGCCATTTCGCCGCGTCACTTTCGCGGAATTGTTCAAGCAAGGTTCGGGTCTTGACATCTTTGATGAAAAATCTGTTTTACAAGAGGCGCAGTCGCGCCACATTCCAAACGCCGCCACGATTGACCATTGGCTGCGCGTGGAAAAACTTTTCGAACTTCTGGCGGAGCCAAAGATTGATCCTTGCACGCCAACTTTTGTTACGGATTGGCCAAGCGCCGTCAGTCCGTTGACTCGTCCGCGCGCCGATGATCCGCGCTTGTGTGAACGCGGCGATTTGTTCATTGGCGGCATGGAAATGGGCCCGCATTACAGCGAGTTGAACGACCCCGATGTGCAGCGCGCCAAATTCACGGATCAACTCAAGGGTGTCAACGATGAGGAAACAACCTTTCGCACGCTTGATGAGGATTTTCTTGAGTCGCTGAAAGTGGGCATGCCACCGACGGGTGGAATGGGACTCGGCATTGATCGCCTTGTCATGTTGCTCACCAACAGTGAAAGTATTCGCGATGTGATTCTCTTTCCGTTGATGAAGTCAGAGTGATGTCGCGACTCACCGCGTTCATTGGATGCATTGGCGCGGCGGGATTTCTTTTGTGCATTGGCGCGGCACGGCCCACGCAAAATTCGGACGCGCCGCAAACGCAAGCGTCCGCGCCTTCTGCGGCAACAAGCACTGCGGCGCCTACGGATGCGGGCAACTCAACGCATTGGTACATCATTACGCTGAACAATGTGCCAACGGGTTGGACGCGATTGCAGACCAAGACAATTCCAGAAGGCTTTCGCACAGAAACGCAAACTCGTTTGCGCATGGCGCGCGAGAAGCAAATTCTGAGCATGACTTCCACGTCATGGATTGAAGAGGATGCAGTGGGGCGGCCACTGCGCGCCGGGCAAACTCAAGCTGGTGGCGGCATGTCGGTGCGTGTTGCGTGGGAGTTTGTAGCCGACGGAATTCGCGAGCGCCGCACGCAAGGCGCAACCGTAAAAGAGCGTATTTTGCCCGCAATCGATAAGAAAGCTTTGTCGCCCATGGCGGCGATGCGCATGGGGCAGGGCGCAAGGGCGGAGGGAAAATCAGATTTCACATTGCTGACTATTGATCCCGCGCAAGGTTTGCAGACGCAGTTGAACCGTTGGGAAAAAATAGATGAGAGCGCCGCAGTGATCGATGGAAAATCCGTCGCATGCACGCGTTGGCGCACGTCGGGTCCAATGATCGCAAAGGGCAGCGAGGAGTGGATCAACGCAGCGGGTGAAACTGTGCTCAGTCAAACACCAACAGGTTTAGGCGTTTTGAAAAATGTGATGTGCGATGAATCCACAGCGCTGGCCGCGCTTGATGAAGCCAAGCCGCCAGTTGAAGTGATGGTGGCAAGCTTTGTAAAAGTGGATCATGCGTTGAGCGATGTCTCCACCAAACGAGCGCTCACACTTTTGGTCAAGGCCAAGAAGCCGCCAATCATGCCGCCGCCGCAAGAGGGGTTTCAACGCGTGGTGCGCAATTCAGATGGATCATTCAAAGTCACGATTGATCTTGACATACCAGCGGAGCAATCACTTGCAAGCGTGGCAACCGACGCGGTGTACATGGAATCTTCGCCCATGATTGATTGGAATGATCCCGCGGTGATTGCGCTGAAAGACAAGGCGGTTGAGCAATGGAAATTGCAATTGAAATCCAAGAACAAGACCACGATTCTGGATAAGAACGACCCGGATTTTGCGGCCAATACATTGCTGAAAGCCACTGTATTTCGCAGCGTTGTCGCCAACCACATTACGAATCAAAACTTAGGTAGCGCGTTCGCCAGCGCCAGTGAAACCGCGCAAAATAAATCGGGTGATTGCACCGAGTATGCGGTGTTGCTTGCGGCTCTTTTGCGCGCCGATGGAATTCCAAGCCGAGTGGCCGCAGGCTTGGTGTGGGCCGAATATTTTGCAGGCGAAAAAAATGTGTTCGCCTGGCATTTATGGACGCAGGCTTTCATTGATGGTCGCTGGATTGATTTGGACGCCACGCTTCCAGCCGGCGGAGAATCATTTCATGTTGGACACGTATTGCTTGCTGTCACACCGCTCACCGATGCGGCCAGTGATCCTGCGTGGGGCAGCCTTCTCACGTCCATGGGAAATCTTTCTATCGAGGTAAGCGGTGGACCGAATAAATAATTCTCCAACTCTTCCGCCGCGTGATCCTTTGGGATTCAAAGGAACATTTGGAAAAGTGTGCGTGGTGGGTGGATCTTGCGGCGATCACCCAATGATTGGCGCGCCCGCACTGGCCGCCCGCGCCGCGCTTCGCAGTGGTTGCGGTTTGTGCACGGTGGCTGTGCCCGCGCCCATTTTGCCCGCGGTGCTTTCAATTATTCCCGCCGCCACTGGCGTGGCATTGCCCATTGATTCGAACCAACATCTGTTCGCCGCGGGTTGCGCGCAAGTGATTGATGAGGCGCTTGCAAACGCAGACGCGTTGGTTGTTGGTCCCGGATTTGGGCGCGATCAACCGCAACAACAAATTGTCATTCGTTTGGCAAACGCCTTCACAAAGCCGTTGATTCTGGACGCCGATGCCTTGCGCGCGCTGGCGCACACGCCTGATTTTGCGCGCGACTTGAAAGCGCCAATCATTATGACTCCGCATCCCGGCGAGTTCGCCGCGCTGGCCGAGGCGCTTGAACTTGATCTTGATCCTGTGACTGAATCCACGCGCGAGGTTGCGGCGCTCACTTTGGCGGCTCGACTTGGTTGCATTGTTGTATTAAAAGGTGCGCACACGCAAGTCAGTGATGGTGTTCGTGTGTGGCGCAGCGAATTTGCCGAGGCCGCGCTGGCCATTGGCGGTAGTGGCGATGTCTTGTCTGGAATAACAGGATCATTCGCAGCGCAGTTTGCGCGAAAAAATTCCGCCAACGCGCTTGATCTATTTCAAGTGGCATGCCTGGCGGTTCAAGTTCACG
>CAJACJ010000390.1 GCA_903938205.1 uncultured bacterium | reverse complement strand
TTGCTTCTGAAGAACCGCAGCTTGGACAACCCGCGCCTGAAGCAATTGATTCTGGATGAACTTTGCAAGCCCGGCGCGGATGCAAAGCGCGTTGACTTGCGCAGCCCCGATATTTCATCGGTCGAACATTTGAATGGCTACAACCTGCTGGACATTGCGCTGGATTCATTTCCATACAACGGAACCACGACAACATGCGAGGCGCTGTGGATGGGCGTGCCTGTGATTGCGCTTGCCGGCAACAACCATGTCAGCCGTGTTGGCGTGAGCCAGATGACCAACCTGGGTTTACCGGAGTTGATCGCGCGCGACACGAATGACTATGTGAATATTGCGGTTGCACTTGCCAACGATGTGCCGCGGCTCGCCGCGCTGCGAAGCGGTTTGCGTGAGCGACTGAAAAATTCTCCGCTGATGAATGTGCCGCGCTTCACCAAGAATCTTGAAGATGCGTTTGACTTGATTTGGAAAAAATATGTAGCGGAGCCAGGGGTATGAGCGAGGCGAATGAAAAAAAGACTGGCGCGGACAACGCCGCCCCCGGCATGACTGGTGCGAAGGCGGCGCTAGAAAATTCATCTGCTTTCATAAAGCTTCCCAGCGCGGCTGGCGCGGCGCCCACGCAGGTTTCATTGGCAAAAGCTTTGGCGGCGGCGCAGCAACATCATGCCAAACGTGAATTTGAGGATGCGAAAATTATTTATCAATTGATTCTTGACACGCAACCTGATCACGCGGACGCTGTTTTTTATATGGGGGCGGTTTTGCACCAAACTGGCGACACCGCGCAAGGCGTTGAGCTTATGAAACGCGCGACGCAACTGAATCCGCGCGCGGTCGCATTGAACCATAACTTGGGAATGGTTTACGAAGCCATTGGCGACATGCCGGCGGCTATTGCGTGCTATAGACAAGTGCTCGCAAATGATCGTGGCGGACATTGGCATTGCACGCTTGCCAAGCAACTCACTGACGCCGGCCAACTTGATGACGCGATTGAATTTGCGCGCGAGGCGTTGACCTTGTTGGCGCCACACGCGCGCGGCATTGCGCACAATCAACTTGCCAACGCGCTCACGCTGAAGGGCGAACTGGCGGAGGCGATTGCCAACTTTCAAATCGCCATTTCGCTGGATGTTGAAAATGCGATGGTGAATAGCAACTATGTGCTGACGTTGAACTACCCAAGCCAGCCCGATCTAACGGCAATTTTTCAAGAACACAAAAAATTTGGCGACAAGTTTGAAAGTTTTGTCCCTCGGATGTACGTCAATTCCCTGCTGGCCAAAGCACGCGCAGATGCAAACGCTGATCCCGCGCGTCGCCTGCGCATTGGATATGTGTCGCCTGATTTCAACGACCACGCGGTTGGAAAATTCATTGAGCCAATTCTTGCCGCGCACGACACCACCAAATTTGAAGTGTTTTGCTACTACAACAAAAATCGAGTTGATGACGCCACCAAGCGCATGCAGGCCGTTGCCGCACATTGGCGCATGACCGCCGACATGTTTGATGGTGATACGGCGACCACAATTCAAAACGACACAATCGATATTTTGGTCGACTTGTCTGGCCACACCGGGCTGAACCGATTGCTGGTGTTCGCGCGCAAGCCCGCACCGATTCAGGTGACTTGGATTGGATATCCCAACACCACGGGCTTGTCGACCATGGATTACAGAATCACGGACGCATTTGCGGACCCCGTTGGAGCAACCGAAAATTTGCACACTGAAAAATTGGCGCGCATGCCGGAGTGTTTCTCATGTTTCAAACCTCCCAGCAACGCGCCAGAAGTCAAAGCCCTTCCCGCCGCGGCGCGCGGACACATTACATTTGGATCCTTCAATAATTTCGCCAAGATCACGCCAGAAGTGATGCGCGTATGGATTGCCATACTTGCGCGCGTTCCTGGCTCGCGCTTGGTGTTAAAGAATTGGTGCCTTGACAATGATCGAATGAAAACATTTATGCTTGAGGCGTTCGCTCGTTGCGGCTCCACGACTGGTCAAGTGGAGTTGTGGAATCCGAACACATCCAATGTTGATCATTTGAATTGCTACAACTCAATCGACATTGGCCTTGATC
>CAJACJ010000389.1 GCA_903938205.1 uncultured bacterium | reverse complement strand
GTGGGATAAAAAACTTACAAGCATCGCGCGCATTCGAAAGTTAATCCAACCCGTGGCGGCCACCGCGCGCATGTTCGCGTCCACCATGGGATAGCCGGTCTTGCCCTCTTGCCAAGCGCGCAACAGTTGCACGTCGTTCTGCGCACCCAAATCTTCAAACGCCTTGTTCACCGCGCGAAACTCGTAGGCGCACTCTTGCTCAAACTTTTGCACGAAGTGATCGTGCCACTTCACGCGCGATAAAAATCCCGCCATCGCCTTATTATTTTTTTGCTCCTTGGGCCATGACTTCGCCGCCTGATATACCTGCTTGATCGAAAGATTTCCCCAAGCGAGATACACCGACAATCGACTGCACGACTTTCTGCTGAGCAACGGTTTTGAAATATGAAAGTGATAGGTCTTGTGGCGCTCGGCCAAGAACCCCTGCAAATATTGCCGCGCCAATGTCTCGCCGCCAACCTGCATGCCCGCAACTGGCGTATTCCAATCCTGGATCATTTCCATTGGCGGCGCGAACGGATGAGACAAGACTTCCCGCTGCGAATCCGTGGCTTGTTGATAGTCATTCACAATCACTGGCCGACTCATGACCTCAAACCATCGCTTGTCCCAAGACACTCGATCTTTGATGCCTCTGAAGACTCCGTTGCGCTCAAACTCCGTCCACTGCACGCGACGGGACGCGAAAATCTTCTGCATGGCCTGATCACGAGTGAATGTTTTTTGAATGCCCGATTCCTGATACGACAAGACTTTTGAAACGGAAAACTTTTCCATCAACCAACCAAACACTGCGTCGGCCTCGCCCCAAAAAACATCCACCGTACGCCCCACGCCCGCCCAACGACTTTGCATGTCAAGAATTGATTGCCACTGAAAACGCAAATGCCGTTGCGAGCAATCCGGGTGCGAAATTAAACTTGGCTCAAATATAAATATGACGCGATAAGGCTGACCAGACGCCTGCGCCGCCGCGAGTGGAGCGTGATCCTGCGTTCGTAAATCGCGTTTAAGCCACACCAATTGCATGAAGAACCCACCTGTGTATTGCCAGGAAACCTTTCGTGCTTACTCTATCCCCCATGTTGAGTGAGTTCGCCGGCGAGTTCTCGTTCGCTGTACAGAATCACCGACGATCCCATCAAAGCGGCGGCGTATAGCTGGCAATATTTGCTGTGATTCCTAATGCCCGATGAAATAGACAAGTGGAATAACTCCCAGCATGGCAAGCGCAATCGGCCGCGCATAGAAGCCAATCAAGATCAGCACAACGCCTGTTTCGAGGTTCGAGATGCCAAAGGCACCAAGCAAACGAAGTTGATCGCTTGCCGTGCTCGTCGAGAGATCGAGGACGGCAATGTTTTTTGCGGAATAATTCAACACAATCGTGTGCATGAATCCTCGCAGCAAGTCAGCCGCCACCCGACTTGGACTCGAGAACTTCGTGCAAAAAAACTGTCCAACTTGTCGCATTTGGCGTGAGGAATTCCTGTGGGGCGGACAAAAATTTCGGGGCCTGCTTGCGAAGGTGCGCAAGAAATGCTGGTGGGATCTCGTCGATACCTCCCATCAATTTTTTTCCATATCCCGAATAGACCATCAACCCCGGGCGTTGTCCCATTTTCATCCAAGGCAACCATGGTCCTTCCCGAAACCATGCGAGAAATGTTGGAACGGATGTGAGTCTTGGATCTGATAGTTCGTCGATGCGGGAATAAAATCCGAAGTGTTCGCTGCCGGTGTATGTCGGTCCCGTGGAGTGCTCTGGAAATTTCTCTTGGGAAATCGGATTGGGATACGCGAGCGGGACATCAAATCCAAGAATGCAATCACCACCCATCTCAAGCAGAGGGAGCATTCGCGGTTTTCCATCGCGCCCCAAACTGCCAAAGGATGAATTGACTGGATCATTCTGTACATTGAAAACTGCGACATCTGCTTTGGTGTAAGGATTCTGCCATCGATCCAAAATCTCTCCAGTGCGTGGATCTTTATAGACCGCATATTCCCGCGTCAACATTCGCCAACTTCCATCGGGTTGATGGACAAGTCGCGCAACATTGATGCCCTCAAATTCAAAGAGAAGGGCTGGTTTTTCCTGAGGAATCACAGCGAAAATTTGCCCCGACCACCACATCACTGTGTCCGACCCATCTGTATTGCCTCGCATCTTCAGAAATGCAGTGATGTTGTCGGACGGATTCTCGAGATCAATTTTCGACTTAGCCGATTGTGGCGTTGCAGAAGGATTGATCGCGCATGCAAACATGCCAAAGATAAAGAGCGTCAGGAATGCGATTGGAAATGGTTTCAAGTTGTCTCCAGTTTGAATATGTCAATTGCATTCTACTTCTGCAATTGATAGGACTTCGCTTTTCCAGCGTCGCGAGCGTGCGCCCGACAAGTCCACTGTGAAGCGTATTTTCGTGCACTCATCGTAACTGCGCTGTGCTTCAATACAAATATCGGGCGACAGTGTGGCATATAGGCGACCTTCGCACTCGCCGCGGAGCAGTTTCCGGCAACTCCACCGCCTCGGCGGTGTTCGCGTAGCGGGAGAGAGTGGAAAGGTTCCATGCGACATCGACGGCGACTTTGAAATCTTCAAATCGCGTGTGTCATTGCTGCTTCAGCGTGCTCGATCGCAGTCTGAACTTGCAATCAAATCCCGGAGTCATCGTCCGGCATCAGATCGTCAAGCCACGGCTCGATGATTTCCACCGCATCAGCCACTCTGCCTTCGCGCGTAGTTACAATTTAACGATGCCCAAACCAAGTAAAGATGATGTTGAGCGGCTCAGCCGTGGCATGCCTACGCGCGCAAAGATTGGTAGCCGCAACACTGGCCACCGACTCACGCAAAAAGAGCGGATTCTGTTTGCGGCGGCACAGAAGCAGGGATTTCTCAAGTTGCCCGTCACTGGAATTCGCTCAAATGTTCTCAACGTGTATCGACTGTGGTGTGAGGCGCAAGGACGCGAATGCATTGTCAAGGGTGGCCCCAAATAACAGGCGGCGGCTGGGACATCTCGAGTCGGCGGTCATTTAAATTCTGATCGACGCCATCACCTATAGACTGCGCCCATGACCACTCAATGCCGCGCCCCCGAATTCGAATCACAAATCGCTCTGTATGCGGCAGGCGCGGCGATCCTGCGCAAGGCCGTTCATGGAGTTGCGCCGCAGGAGCTGAGCACCCGCATTGCGCCTGGAACATGGAGCATTCAAGAAGTCATCGTCCACATGATCGACAGCGACCTTGCGGCCACTCATCGCATGCGACGAATCGCCGCCGAAGAAATGCCGCTACTTGTTTCGTATGACGAAGATGCGTTTATCGCACGCTTGGCGGCGGAGAAAACAGATATCGCCGAAGCACTTGCCCTCTTTGATGCCAATCGAACATTCACGGCGCGCTGGCTTCGAACACTTGATTCCCCGGCGTTTGCGCGCGTGGGCATTCATACTCAACGCGGAAAGGTGACGCTAGGAGAAATTCTTGCCATCTATACCCACCACCTCACTCATCACATGGTTTTTATTGATGGCAAACGCAAAGCCCTTGGTGTGTGAGCGCGCCCCGCTACTCATTGATCACGCGCAAGAATGTCAGACCAAGATCCGCGAGTTTCTTCTCGCCCACACCCTTGATTTGCGCAAACTCGTCAAGCGACTGCGGCTTGCGCGCGGCCATTTCCATAAGCGTGGCATCGCTAAAGATGACATACGGCGGCACGCGGCGCGAAGTGGCCAGCTCACGCCGCAGCGTGCGCAGCCGATCAAAGAGCGACGCGTCAACCTCATGCGCGCCATGCACAGTCGTGGCCGTTGCATGCTGGCGCGAGCGACCCTTCGGCGGCGCGCGCAATTGAACTTCCATTTCGCCACGCAACGCGCGATGACCTTGCTCCGTCAACACAAGCACGGGATGTTCATCAAGCGTGCGCGCAAGCAACCCGCGCTCCACCATTTGAAAGATGTAATTCACCAGCGTCTTCTTGTCATCATCTTTCAGCGCGCCGTAGGTGGGCAGCGACGCATGCCCGCGGCGCGCAACCTCCTCCGTGTCCGCTCCGCGCGCAACATCGGCCACATACGCGGCGCCGTAGCGCTGACCAGTGCGCACCACCGCGCTCAACAATTTGCGCGCCACCGTGGTGGAATCATTTGCCATGCGCACTTCTTGCAGGCACACATCGCACGCGCCGCAACCATTTGTGTTGCCAGTTATGTTTCCAGCGCCGCCGTCACGCGCAAGCGGTTCGTAACGTTGACCAAAGTGCTCAACAAGCCATCGATGACGACACGCCGCGCCACCGGCCATGCTCTGCATGGCTTCAAGTTGCACGCGGCCTTGCGCCACCGACGCATCAAGCGCCGCCAACGCATCGGCGTCGGCGCCCTCGTCGTTCAAACGCGCACGCGCCTCATCAGCACTGCGCTGGGTAATGGAATTCCACTTCATCACATCGGCGTATGAATGGAACAACACGCACTCGCTCTCAAGACCATCGCGACCGGCGCGGCCAGTTTCTTGTTGGTAATGCTCAATGCTTTTTGGAAGTGTCATGTGCACCACCGCGCGCACATTACTGCGGTCAATACCCATGCCAAACGCCACCGTGGCCACCACAAAGACAAGCTTTTCCCGAGTGAATCGCTCCTGCACCTAGCTGCGCGCAATGGAGGTCATGCCCGCGAGGTAGCACGCGGCGTTGAATTTTTC
>CAJACJ010000388.1 GCA_903938205.1 uncultured bacterium | reverse complement strand
TTGTTTCCGCACACGCCGGTGCTTGAAGAGCAAACCCGCTTTGTCGATGTGTGCGAGGGTCCAACTGTGACTCCACCACCACGCATCACTCTGACATATCCCGCCATCAATGCAGCGCGGTTTGTCGCAGTGCTTGTGTTGGGCGAAAAGAAAACAGCCATGTTGCAACAAGTGGCAACGGGTCAAGACACATATCAAGCGCTGCCTATAAAAGGTATTCACCCAATCAGTGGTGAATTTGTTTGGTATGTGGATCGCGCCGCATGTGAAGGCAAGCCCGCGGCGTGATGTGCGCGCGCTTATGAATCGCTTGGTGATTCTTCAGATTGCGAATGACGCTCGGATCGGGCGCGCAAATAATCTTCAAGAATGGCGGCCGCCGCCAATGAATCACGCAACGCTTTTTTTTCCGCGTGCGTGCGACCCGACTGCGCCATTCGCGAATCCGCTTCAAATGTTGTCAGGCGTTCATCATGTAAATGAATTGGCTTGTTGGTGAGTTGCGCAATTTGCAACACGAACTCACGCACTGCTTTGCTGGCGGCGCCCTCGCTTTCATCCATGTTGAGCGGAAGTCCAATCACAATTTCATCGGGGGCGTTTTCTTCCAAAACCTTTTTTAAAGCGTCAAGAAGCGCCGGACCTTTTGCCACATTAATTGTTCCAATTGGTGACACAATATTGGTGAGAGAATCACCCAACGCCAAACCCGTTCTTCGATCACCAAGGTCTAGTGCAAGAAATCGAGCGATCTTTTGTTTCATTGTGTGGTTTGTGTTCTCTACTTTCAGATGAACGCAAATAATTTATTGCAACGATGGCGGCACGTTGGCCGCAATTTCCTTCACTCGTTCGGCCATATCCGCGCGACACACCAATGTTGCGTCTTTGGTTCGCACCACAATCACGTTGTCCAAACCAATCACGCTCACCGTGTGGTGGTCGTCATCGCTGGCCACGGAAATATTTTTAGAATCCAAATGCGCCGTCTCGCAATTTGCGCGATTGCCGGCGGCATCGGCCTGCAATGTTTCCGCCCACGACGGCCAACTACCAACATCTTTCCATTGAACAGCCATTGGAACAACCGCGATTGATCGCCGCGAATCCTTGCTGGCTGGCTCCATTAACGCGTAGTCAAGACTTATTTTTGGAAGTGTTGGATACACGCTGTCGACAACCTGTTTCTGTTGCGCGGTGCCCCAAGCGTTAGCGATCTTTTCCAAACCCGCAAAACTTTCGGGCTTGTACCAAGAAATCGCCTCCAAACATTTTGCGGCGTGAAAAACAAACATGCCGCTATTCCAACTGAATGTTTTGGCCTCCAAATACATTTGCGCAACTTCTTTAGCAGGCTTCTCAACGAATCGTTTGGCGGTGAAACAATTGTCAAAGCCATCGATGGCTTCGCCGCGCTCCACATATCCGTAACCGGTGGCGGCAAATGTTGGGGTAATTCCAAATGTCACAAATCGTGTTGGATCTTTTTCAACAAGTTGAAAGCCGGCGTCAACGCGAAGCGCAAATTCTTCTTGTGGCTCGATTAAGTGATCGCTGGTCACAACTATAAAAACCGCATTTGGATCGCGCTTTGCAAGAACCGCGGCGGCAAACCCAACCGCGTTCAGCGTGTCGCGACCCATGGGTTCGCCCAACCAATTTTCATGTGTAAGCGATGGCACGGCGCGCATAACTTGCGCTTGGTAGGAATCCGACGCACACACCAATCTGCGATCCGCGGGAACAATTCCCTGCAGGCGCTCGCCGGCGATTTCCAAAAGACTTTTGCCGCCAATAAATGGAAGAAGTTGTTTTGGTTGCGCCTTGCGACTCATTGGCCAAAGCCGCGTGCCGCTGCCACCCGCCATAATCATTGCGTAACGCATTTTTGAATGCTAGCCAAACACACGAAGAATTTGTTCGTGCGTGTTTATGAATGCCGCAGAAAATTCAATTGTGTGGAATTGCGCATCGCGCGCGCCGGATGCAAAAAAGTTTTAACCCTGATCCTTCAATTGCAACGCAGCAGCAACAATGGCCTCGGCGGCGGCGGATTTACCCGCCACAAGCGCTGCGCGTTCCGCTAATCGCTCGGCAACAACGCGGGGTTCGCCAAGTTGCATAAGCACAACCACCGCGTCCGCTACGGCGCCAGAAAGTTTGGTCGCGCCTCCAGAGCGCGCCGAACCCGTGGCGCCCAATGTGAATCGCGCAACCTTGTCCTTCAGTTCAACAACAATTGTTTCCGCGGTCTTGCGACCAATTTCCGGCAAGGATTGCAACGCGGCGAAATCTTTCTGCTCAATCATGGCCGCAATGTCGGCGAAAGAACGCTGCAGTGCGCGCAACGCCTTGCGATTTCCAATTCCCTTGACGCTGGTCAACAACTCAAAGAAGTCACGGTCGCTGACCGATTGAAACCCAATCAAGCGCGGCCAAAAGCTTGAACCTTGACCCTGACTTTCCAAATAATGCAGCGTGATAAAATTCACGTTGGAGCCAATCACTCCCGCCAAAGCCGGAGCATCGGCGGCGGGAATAAGCACCTCGTAAGTCACAGCGCCCGAGCGAATCAACGCCGATTGTCCGCCAACTGAAACAAGTTCACCTTCGATTGCCGCGATCACAAACGCCATGCTAGCGAACGGAATATTTTTAGCCGTCAATAAAGTGCGCGTCAGGAGGTCATGTCAATTTCAATCCCATCCACCAAAATTTATGGCAAACGATTTGATATTTATTAATTTGTAATCCAAATACACCCTCAAAATTTTGCACACTTCGCTAGACTTGTTTTGTTTGTGAAAGCCAATTAAAGCGGCATTCCCCAACATTTTCACACGTAAAAAATTTCCATGCCTCGACGCGAAGACATTCACACAATCCTCATCATCAGTAGCGGTCCAATTGTGATTGGCCAAGGTTGTGAATTTGATTATTCCGGAACGCAAGCATGTAAAGCTTTGCGCGAAGAGGGGTATCGAGTTGTGTTGATCAACTCCAATCCCGCGACCATTATGACGGATCCGGCATTCAGTGACCGCACTTACATTGAGCCCATCACGCCAGAGGCGGTGCGAAAAGTTCTTGAGAAGGAGCGCGATCTTGGAACACCCATTAACGCGCTGCTGCCAACGCTTGGTGGACAGACCGCGCTGAACTGCGCGTGCGCCCTGCATGATGACGGCACATTGCAACGCATGAATGTTGAAATGATCGGCGCTGATCGCAAAGC
>CAJACJ010000387.1 GCA_903938205.1 uncultured bacterium | reverse complement strand
CCGCGGGAAAAATTCCTGACCTTGTGGACTCTTGGGGCAACCCGATTATTTTCCTGCGCGCCGCGCGCAATGTTGGACCCCTTGCGGGCGGTGAAGATGACCGCGCGCAATTTCTTGTCTTGAGCACCGATGGAAAAATATACGGCGCCATGGATCCTTACATGGGCTCGGATGGACTTGGTGATTTAAGTTTGCCACAAACCAAAACTGCCGCGTCTGGTTCCGAAAGCTATTGCTTGTTTGATTTTGAAACTGATGCCGTGACCAAGAAAAAATTGCTCGCACAGTTCTTGCGCCATCCAGGTTTTGGTGATCCTGAAAAGCCGCTTTCGGGCACAGCTCGCGGAAAATATATTTTGATTTCCTCGGGCAAAGACGGCATTTATTTCAATCGAACCGATGGTCTGGGCAACAAGCAAATACCGGTGACCAGCGCCAAAATACTTTCCAAGGAAGGCCTAACCAGCTTGGATAACTGGGATGACATTCGAGTGTTTGGCGGCGGATAAAGATCGGTTCATCTTCGCGGCGCATGCGCTTACAGCGCACGTCACCGCGAAACAATCAGCGCAAAAGAAAACGGACGCCCGCAATCGCGAGCGTCCGTTTTAATTGTGCAATGAGTTTCAAATCAACTCAAGTCAAATCACGGATCAAATGGTGGCGGTGGTGGTAATGGTGGTAGTGGTGGCGCCTTGTCGCTTCCACCTTCTGACGGTTGACCTTCTCCAGGCTTGCCGCCCTGTCCACCCTGAGCTCCTTTGCCACCCTTGCCTTTGCCGCCCTTGCCTTTGCCATCGGCATTTCCGCCCGCATCAGCGGATCCGTCTCTGGAGCGCAATGAACGCATTTGTTTTTCATTGGCTTCAAGTTTTGTTTTAAATGTCGCCTGTTCGGATTCACTCAGAAGCGCGAAAATTTGCTTCTGAGTCTCTTCCATCTTTGGCATGGTGTCACGCAACGCCTTCATTTGCTCAGCGGCAGCTTTGCTAGCCTTCTCATCCTTCTGCCCCTTCATTTGCTCGCGAAGCGATTTCATTTTGTCAGCATTGGCATCGTTCCATGTCTTCATGGCCACTTCATAGACCGCTTTAATAGCTTCGGTTTTATTCAGCGTATCGGTGCTCAGTGTTGGCTTCATCGATTCATACGTTCGCATCCATCCAACGTCTTTCATGCGCTCATCCAACATGACGCCGCTTTCAGCTCGGCCCTTCTTGCCGCCTTGCTTGCCGCCATTAAAACCTTTTTCGCTGTCGGCAGCGCCTGGATCAACTTGTGGTCCACCAAGAGGCGGGCTTTGATTTGGATTTGCCGGCGGAGTCACTGGCGGAATGCCTGGTGGTGGCAAGTGCGCTAATGCGCCCGCTGCCAAAGACATGGATGCCAAAATTGCGGTTGTGACGAGAACATTTCGAACTGAGAAAGTGGAAGTGAATGAGTCGTTTCGCATAATTGTCCTTTCGTGTCGTGATCAGTGAATTCTGATCAGTTGAAGAAATGCGTGATGCGGGATTGTATTGCAGAACGCCTTGGTAAATTTTATAATTTCCCGCAAATCATCTTGTGGCGTTGACGCCCAATAGGTTCTAGGATCTCGATCCCATGTCTAATGAATCCTTTGACAAGTCCGCTGTAGAAAAATCCCTGCGCGCCGTAGTTGATCCAGCCACCAATAAGGATGTGGTCACGCTTGGCATGGTGAAACATATTGCCGTGTTTGAAGGCGCAATACGAATTGTTTTGGAATTGTCCCCGCAAGCGGCTTCTATTCAAGAACAACTTCGCGCAACTGTGGATCGCGCCGTTCGACAGGCGGCAGTTGTTGCATGCGCCAACATTGAAACTCTTGAAATAGATTTTGTCGCTCCCAAAGTCGCGGCGCCATCAACTGCGCCAACTTCAACGCAAGGCGAAGCCAGCAACCCTCTGCCGCTTGTGAAAAAAATAATTGCTGTTGGCGCGGGTAAAGGTGGCGTGGGTAAAAGCACCGTCGCCGTGAATTTGGCCGTGGGCTTGGCGCGCATGGGCCACTCAGTTGGATTGCTTGACGCGGATATCTATGGCCCCAGCGCTCCCACCATGTTGGGCATGGATGATGTTGGAACCAAAGCCAAGGGACAAATGCTTATGCCTTTCGAGTTGCATGGCATCAAGGCCATGACCATTGGAAAGTTGGTCGACCCGGACAAGGCGCTTGTGTGGCGCGGTCCCATGGCGCACGGCGCGTTCAAGCAATTGGCCACGCAAACGGATTGGGGCGAGCTTGATTATTTAATCATTGACTTGCCACCAGGCACGGGCGATGTTGCGTTGACCATGTCGCAAATGTTGCCGGTGGCCGGCGCGGTTGTGGTGTGCACTCCGCAGCGCGTGGCACAAGACGATGCGCGGCGCGCGGTGCGCATGTTTCAAAACCTTGGCGTTGAAGTTCTTGGCGTGGTGGAAAATATGAGTTTCTTCACCGCGCCCGATGGCAAGGAATACGACTTATTCGGCCGCGGTGGAGCGGAAATCATGGCGCAAACCATGGGACTTCCATTCCTTGGATCCATTCCAATTCACATTGCGTTGCGGGAAAATTCTGACAGTGGCACGCCGCTGGAAAATTGGAAGAACGCCACCATGGGCGCCTCGCTTGACGCGTTGTGTCAGCGCATTGAGGCACAAGTGAAATTGGCGGAAATGGCTGGCCGCACGGATCGACCAACGCTGACAATTTCGCCGTAACGATTCACCAGCACGATTCAAATAAATGTCATCAGTTGGTGCGTGATCAACGCGCCTGCATTACGTTGCGGGAGTGGCCTGCGCCTGTTGCTCAAGCGATGGCATGGACTTCAACATGTCGGGGCCGTTCTTTTCAAAGGCGTCGCGGCCCGCGTCTGGAATTTCGGCCGTCTCCCAACCGCCACCAAGCGTGCGATACAACTCGACCATATTTTGCGCGGCCAAACCGCGCGACTGCACAAAACCAACTTGAACTCGTAACACCTCTTGTTGAAAATCAAGCACGTCGTTCAACTGAATCGTGCCCGCCTTGTAGCGAGCGGTCATTAAGTCAAAGCCCGTTCCAATTTCGTCCAAGCCCGTTTGATACGCCTGCATTTGTCCCATGGCGCCGGCGTAATTTCCAATGGATGTTTGCACTTCGCTGGCGGCCTTGAGTACGGTTTCTTTCCAGCGAATGGCAAGGCGAAACGCGATGGCTTTCTTCTGATCAACTTGGCTTGTGACCAATCCCGCGTTGAAGACATTCCACGAAATTGTTGGACCAAACGAATAGACCTTGTTGGACCAATTTCCAAGGCCGGAAAAATCACTGGCGGCGAAAGTGAAGTTTCCCACCAAACTCAATTCAGGAAAGTACCCCGCCTCGGCTACGCCAATCTCGGCTGTGGCGGCCTCAAGATCCATTTCAGCGCTCAGCACATCGGCGCGGCGTCGCATCAAGTCCGCGGGAATTCCAACATCAACAAATTTCGCTGGCAGCGGAATGGCGGTTGGATTGCGAAGTTCATCTTGCATGGGACCCGGACCATCGCCCACCAATACGCTTAAGCCATTGCACTGCTGCTGAATGGATGCCTGCAACTTTGGAATCATGGCGCGCGCCGTGGCCAATTGCGCAGCGGTTGTGGAAAGATCAATCTGCGAAATAGTTTGCGCCTTGAATTTACTTTTGTTGACTTTATAAATCTGCTCAAGCAAATCCACATTTATTTTTACAATGGCAAGTTGCGCTTGAAATGTGCGCACCGCCAAATAGGCGTTGGCCACATCCGCGCGCACGGTCACCAACGACAAACGCCACGCTTGCACTGAACCTTCCAAGCGCGCCTTTGAGGCCTCCATACCGCGGCGAATTCGCCCAAAGAGATCGATTTCCCACGAAGGTGTGGCCGCGCCATATTGCCAATAGTTAAACGGCGCAGCCTGCGTGGTTGAACCTTGATTGGTGACCTGATTGGACTGCACGCGCCTGTAACCACCGACCAAATCCACGCTGGGGAAAAGCTGACTCAGTGAAATTCCAAAGCCTGAGCGAAACGACGCAATGTTCATGACAGCTTGTTGCAGCGTGAGATTATTTTTTTCCGCGCGCTCAATCAGGCTTGTGAGCATGGGATCGTTGTAATTTTTCCACCAGCCTTCCAACTCCGCAGCTTTGGCATTGACCTCAGTTCCTTCAACAGGGCGAAATGGCTCCACTGGAATTGGCGTGGGCTGCTTGTAATCTGGTCCAACCATGCATGAGGCGCACAACAAAAGAAGCGCGCTTGCCATTATTGTCCATGCCTGCTTTGCGTTGCAATTCATTGAACCAAAGTGTACATGAAAGTACTTGGTAAGCGACTAAATCAAATCCAAAATGATCTTGGTTCAATGGGGCACTTGCACCTGGGGTAAAACAAAGCACAAAATCCAAAGCCCCGCAAATCCGCGTTGGATGAATTGCACAAAAAAATGTACTCTGTGCGTGTAATGCATGGCCACCATGAACAAACCCTTTTGCGTCAAGCTGGATGGGCTGGCTGGGCTTGGCTTGCGGTGCTTTTGGCTACTTTTTTCGCACAAGCCTTGGCGCTCTTTGTTCCTTTCATGTCCATCAAAGTGGTTCTGGTGGGCAACGATATTTATTCCCTGCCCAACTCCGTGCGGCTGATGTGGGAATCAAAAATCTATGTCGTTGCGATATTGATTGCGTTCTTCAGCATCACGTTTCCATTTTTAAAATTGGCGGTCCTGTTGGTGGTTTGGGTGGCTATTCCCCCTACCCGTGAACGAGAGCGGATTTTGTATTGGCTCTGCCTGCTTGGAAAATGGTCCATGCTGGATCCGTTTATTGTCATCTTGCTCATGGTGCTCGCCACGGATCAATGGGCGGTGAGCACCCAAACATTTTCTGGGGTCTATTTATTTCTGGGCAGCATTGCCTCCGCCATCATGTTGTCCACCATCGCGACGCAAATTGATCGTTGGGTGAACCCTTTTGCACAAGGCGTGAAACCGACTTCCACAGTCAAGACCAGGCTGATTCAAAACAGCGGTTGGCTGAGCGTGGTGGGTCCGGTCACTTTGGTTATTTCAGCGGTCTGTTTTATTATCGCGCTGGTCACGCCGTACTTTCAATTGAATCAAATGCTTTTAACAAGCGACCGCTACTCCATTCTTCAAAGTTTGACGGCATTGCTTCATACAAATCAACCGGCGTTGGCGGCATTGGTTGCCATCGGTCTCATCATTGCGCCAAGCATTGTCTTGATCATGCAAATCTGGCTATGGATTGCGCCAGCAACGCAAGAGAAGCACCAACGGCGCAATCGCCGACTGCGCGCCGTTCATGAATGGTGCATGTTGGAGGTTTTTGCCCTAGGTTTGCTGCTATTTCTTTGGGAAGGCACAACCCTGATGAGGACCGAAGTGAAGCCCGGACTCTGGATTATTTTAGGAACGATCGTGATTTATTACTCAGGCAGCTTTGTGAGCTTGGTGGCTCTTTCGCGCATGAGCGCGCGAACAGACTCCGAAAAATTTATCACTGCGTAGGTGTTCACGTATTCAAATCGGAGCGTGAACGCATCAATGTTCAACATGTGCCCATGCGCGCACGTGCTTCATCATTATGAATTCAGAACAATGCGTTGCAAAATCCAATACGCGCGCCGTAGTTGATCAACAATTCAATGTCACTTTACAAACTCGCCCTTGAGCTTGATCAATGCGTTGGTGAGCGTGTCAATGTGCGTCTGCTCATGCGCCGCGCTTACTTGCACGCGCAGGCGAGCGTGACCCTCTGGCACAACTGGAAAACCAAATCCAATCACAAACACGCCAAGCTCTAAAAGACGGCGACTCATGGCAATGGCTTTGGCGGTGTCATGCACAATAATTGGACAAATCGCAGTCTCGCTTTCAAGCACGGTGAAGCCCGCTTTGCGAATGCCCGCGCGAACGGCGGCGACATTGGCGCGCAACTTGGCAACGCGTTGTGGCTCACGCTCCAAAATTTCAATGGCGCGGTTGGCGCTGCACGCGATGGTGGCTGGGAGCGCGTTTGAAAATAAAGTTGGACGCCCGCGCTGCACCAGCAATGTCATGGCCTCACGACTGCCGGCGATGTAGCCGCCCGCGCCGCCACCAAGCGCCTTGCCAAGCGTGCCAGTGAAATAATCAATTTTGGTGGCAGGCATGTTCCAATGCTCATGCGTGCCGCGGCCTGTTGCGCCCATCACGCCGGTACCGTGGCTGTCATCCATGATCAACATTGCGCCATATCGATCGCACACCGCGCGCAGTTCAGGCAGATTCGCAACGCTGCCCTCCATACTGAACACGCCGTCGGTGACCACCCACAACGTTCCGGTGAGTTCTGGATTTGCGCGCAACTCCTCCAGTTTTGTAGCAAGCGATTTGGCGTCGCCATTTTTGTACACGCCACGCAGCAAACCCTTTTTAATACTGACCGCCAAACGAATGCCGTCGATAATGCTGGCGTGATTCAACTCGTCGGACACCACGGCGTCGCCTGGCTCGCACAGCGTGGCAAAGATGGCCTCGTTGGCGTTCCAACAACTTGTGAATGAGTAACTGGATTCGACGCCATAGAAACGCGCGATTGTTTTTTCCAGAGTCTCGTGGCAATCAAATGTGCCGCAAATAAAACGCACGCTAGCGGTGCCCGCTCCATATTTGCGCAGACCGTCAACGCCGGCTTGCACAACTTCTGGATGATTGGCGAGGCCCAAATAATTATTGCTGCAGAAGCACGCCACATCGCCGTAGTCGCGCAACTTCACGGTGGCATCCATGGGACCCTCTATGGTTTGCAGCAATTTCAGTTGTCCATTTTCCTTCAATTGCTGCAGGATGTGATGGGTTCGGTTCTGAAAATGTTCGGCAGTCGTGGTGGCGGTTTTCATGTTGGTGCTCATGGTGTGTTGGATTGCGTGAGTTGCGAAACGAAATGAGAAATTATCTGTTCAAGTCAATGCGCCGCGTATCGGGCCTTGATTGCGGGAACTAAATATTGTTCAAACGCGCTCTCCAACGTGTGCGTTGGTTTCCATGCCCAATCATGCCGCGCCGCGGTGTCGTCAATGTCCTCTGGCCAACTGTCAATAATGGATTGACGACCAATGTCGGGCGCAAATGTGATGTCCGCGTCTGGAAAATATTTTTTCACACAGCGCTCAAAGTCCGCGGCCGTTGGTGAAAAACCAGAGACGTTGTAGACGCAGCGCGAAAGATTTTTCTTTGGCGCGGCGGCCAGTTGCGCCAACGCATCCACCGCTTCCGGCATGGTCATAAAAGAAATACGGCTGTCAGGTCGCACAAAACAAGCGTAGGGCTTGCCCTGCGCCGCGGCGTGCACCATCTCGGGGCCGTAGTCGCTGGTTCCGCCAGCGGGCACGGTGTGCGCGCTCATGATTCCAGGAAATCGAATGGAGCGAAAATCAATCGCTTGAATCACGCGGTCCTTGGCCAACTTTCGGTAGTGCTCCTGGTAGTAGCGGCCCAAATGTTCACCCGCCAATTTATTGATGCCGTACATGGTGTGCGGCTCAAGATATTGATCCTCTTTCACGCTTTTTGCGCGCTGTTTTTCCGCAAGCGATGGCAAGCCGTAAGCGGCGATGGAGCTTGGGAAAATAAATTTCACGCTGCGGCCGTGGCTGCGCGCTTGCTCGGCGGCCAACTTCAGCAAGTTCAGCGTGCCCACCACATTCACTTGGTGCGCGGTCTCGGGCGCAAATTCTCCGCGCGTGGAAAGCAACGCCGCCAAATGAAAGACCTCATCCACTTCATACATGGCAAGCAACCGCTCAAGTAACGAGTGGTCACAAATGTCGCCCACGAATGCGTTGTCGCAATGCGCGCGAATATCGGGATGCAATTCGCGAATGTCCACGGCCACCACGCTGCTTCCGCCGCGCTGCGCCAGAAGTTCAATCAGCGCGTGGCCCAATTCACCGCCGGCGCCTGTGACCAAGATGGCCTTGCGTCGTTGATGTCCGCTGGTGGATTCCGTCGTGTGTGCGTGCGTTGTTGAATTCATAGATTGCGTCTCATGCGGTGCATTTGTACTTGATCAAAACTGTTTTTGCTTTCAATACGCCGCCTAATTCGTCGCCAGGACCTTTGAACAAAATGGTCACGGGTCCGCGAAATGTGCTCTCGCGAATTTGTCGCATGAGGTAATCGGTTTTGAACGCCGCGGATTCACCACTTGGCAAAAACGCTATGTAATCAGCCAAAATACAGGCGGCGTATGGAATGAGCATGGCCAGTCCGCGCGTGCGGTTGTAGGAATCGTTGCCATCAACTTGCCATGAGTCGAACGTGGGCTCCAAACGAATGGCTGGATTTTTCAACTGTTGCATCAGCGCCGCCATGAATGTCGCATTGCTGGTCATGCCGCCCAAACTTTGCGCCACAAGCGGAAGGCCGGCGTCACTTGCAACTTTGGCCGCCAAGTTGGCTCCGGCGACCGCTCGCGGAAGTTGCTCCTCGTAGGTTCCCTCGCCGCGCAAATCAATCGCCAGACCGGTGCACGAAAGCGTGGTGGCGATGGCGCACCACGGCTTTAACTTTTCAACCGCCGCGGCGCTCACGCTTGCGTCGGCGGATGTCAAACCAATTCCAATCGCGGGGTCCAACATTAAACTGCGCACGCCTTGCGCGTCGCACGCGGCGCGCAATGTCTTGGCCGAGTCTTGCGTCATTCCTGGAAGCAACCGAGCGCTCCACTGCACGCGCGACAATCCACATTTGCTGGCCACGAACTCCGGAAACTTTTCTAGCTTGAGCGATCCATCGTTGAACATGCGGAAAAATGACGCCTGCGCAACCGCCAATGGATTCAGCGTCAACTGCGCTTTACGAAAGGACGCGGCGTCCTGTGCCACATCTTTTGGCGGGCTCTGCGCATCAATTGGCTTTACAGCGCTCGCAGTGTCAGTAATTGGTGGCGCCGCGACACATGCCGCCGCCAACATTCCCACTGGCTTCAACACGCTTCCAATGAACAATCGTCGTTGCATTACATCTTCCGCGCGCATATGGCGCGTCACTGTCGCGGAGTCTGATGCGGATGAAGCAATCGCTCCGCCATGTCATCCACGCTGGTCCATGTATGCGATTTGAGATGCAAGACCGTGCTGATGATGGCAAGAACCAATGGCACTACAAACAACGCGAACACAACTTTCAGTTGTTGGTTGTCTGGTAGCGAATCACCAATGATGGCGCCAATAAACGCCGCGCACGCGCCATACAGAATGGCGTTCAAAATAAACAATCGGACGGCGTGGCGAAACGGTGGCGTCTTGCGCGTCGTCTCATGCGGCTTGGAATGCAAATGCTCTGAATTGTGTGAATGACTCATGAACAAAGAATAGCGCAGAAGCGCCGACTGGTTGGCGGATATTGGTGATTCATATCACTGCCACTGCGTGAAAAGTTCGGTGCTGAAATAGCGCTCCATGCGGTCGCAAAGAATGGTGACCAGACGCGTGTTGTGCGAAAGCGCTGGCGCCACTTGCAGCGCGGCCGCGACATTCAGCCCACTGCTTGGACCCACGGGAAAACCCTTTCGAATAAGGGCGCGCGTGGCGCTCATGGCCATTTCATCGGACACTTCAATCTCCTGCAAATGCTCAATTTCAGCGGGCTTGTAAATCTGGCTCATGCCGTCCAACACTCCAGGAATGCGCGACGAGAACGAGCACTGCTCCAAGGATGAAAAGCAATCTCCGCACAAAATATTTTTGCCAGTTGCAATTGGACGCACCGCGAATGGCAGCACCTTGAATCCGTGGTCGCGCAATCCGTGATACAGACCCACCATGGTTCCGCCGGTACCAACTCCGCTGGTGAACGCGATCGTGTCCACGGACGCGGGAGAATTCTCTTTCACCCAGCATGCAATTTCCGCCGCGGTGGATTGGCGATGAGCCTGCGCGTTGTCCATATTTTGAAATTGACGCGGCAGAAAAACTTTTGTGGATGCGGCCAATTCGTGGCACGCGTCGTTGGCGCCCTGCATGCCCAAAGATTTCTCGGTGAAGCGAACCTGTCCGCCAAAACCTTGAATCATGAGAATGCGCTCGCGGCTCACGCCTTCGGGCATGATGGCGATGAACTTCAAACCCAAATGCGCGCACACCATTGCCATGGCGATGCTGGTTGATCCACTGCTGACTTCCGCCACGACATCGCCACGCTTGACCACGCCATCGCGCCACGCTTTGGACAAAATAAATGTGGCGATGCGATCCTTGGTGCTGCCGGAAGGATTCATGAACTCGCACTTGCACCAAATGATCGGACTGTTCGCGTCCAATTGAATTGGAATCAACGGAGTTGGCGACAATTCCAGCATGGATAATGTGTTTGTATCCCGCGAAGTTGATGCAACATATGAAGCATTCAAAGGCATTTTTGCAGTGTACACATGGGCGCGTCTGGCGCGGCATGTCATTGCAACTTGCGAGTCGAGAAATATTCGTACCATTTCAACCACAAGGCGCACCAACCATGAAACAAAAATTCCAATTCAAAACTTTCTCCATCATCATGCAATCAAGCATTGTCTGCGCGACATGCGCGCTGGCCAACTGCGCTAGCAACACGCAGGCGGTTCCAATCTCCACGGCGTGGAAAAATATTGATCTTTCAGAAACAAGCCTGCGCAAGGCGACCAAGCAACTACAGAATTCCCTGCTCGCCGCCGCCAAGGACATGAATATCACCAACTGCGGTGATCTTGGTTCGAGCGCGCTTCGTCAATCATTTTTAACTTCCCTGCAATCCATGCAATCATTGAATCCATCCTTGGCTTCGGCCGCGCTCATCAGCAAAACCTACTTGCTTGGAAGCATCCAAGATTTGCGACGCGACGCGGGCGCGCTGCAAGTTGGCATGAACCAACTGGTCGCGGCCTTTGGACGTGGCGAACAAAATCCAGCGGAGCGTGAAGATCTGACAAAGTCCATGTCGCGCATCAAAGTGCAAGCGGAAGGCGCTGTTGGTTTAATCAACTACGCCGAACAAATTGCGGATCAACTGCAACGCTTGGGTGGCTGAAAGCGCCACGCGCTGCGGCAAGTATCAAAGCCACCTACGGGACTCGAACCCGTGACCTGAGCTTTACGAAAGCTCCGCTCTACCAACTGAGCTAAGGCGGCAAGTCGTGAACCCGCGCAAAGAAGCAGTGTCTGCAGCATGCGCGCGCGGGAGAAATTATTGCAAAATCAACTTCAAGACTTGGGCGCAACCCACATTCATGGCGCCGTACGCCTGTGCCAAAGCGTCCGCGTTTGCTCCCTTGGCGTCGGTCAACGCTTGGCGCATGCGATCAAGTTGTCTTTCCTCGGCTTTGTTGCCTTGAAGGCGGCCACTTTCCGCCAGCGATTGCAGAAGCGCGATTTGCTGGGCGTCCGTCGCTGAAAGCGCGGCGTCAATCAACGCGCGTTGCGCAGCGACGGTTGGCGTGACGGCCAAAACACGAGCGACCAAAATTTGCGTCGCATCAGTTGTTGTTGCGACAGCGTCAATCAAGTCGCGTTCCGCATCGGCCACTTTCAGCGGCGATGTTTGAATATCGCCGATCATGCGAAGCGCGGCGAGCGCTTCAAGACGCAAAGCCGCAGAATCCTCGACTGACATAATGCCGATTGTTCGACTGATGAGTTGCTTGGACGCCTCTTGAAATTGCGCCTCGCTTCTTCCTTGGAACCAAATCACAATGGAGGGATCTTGCCGAATGGCGCGATCAATTCTCACTTCATCGGTCTCTGGAATCACCAGCAAAATTGGCGTTGCCGAGAATGCGGAATTGGATCTCAGCACATTGATCGCAGCCTTCATCTCGTCGGCACCACCATTGGCGATGATTAAATCAGGCGCGCCACGGCCAGCGAGTGTTTGCAAAACAACCGACGCCGATGCGTCCGAAGAAAGAAGAACACAATTGATTTGTGACAGGCGGCCCTCTAGATCGCGCCGCTGAGTTTCATCGCTGGCAATCACAATGGCGCGTGGCAAACCACCCTGCTGAATCGCCGCGCCCAAAATTGGAACGACACGCTCCGAGCCTTGAAAGGCTTTGCGCGGTTGGGCATGCGCAATGGCCAGCGCCGCGGCGGTGCGAATTGAGCGGCTTGGATTGGTCAGGCAACCAAGAATTGGACTTCCAGCTTTTGAATCCACCAACATGGACTCGCTGGCGGTCTTGGACAAAATTCCAATGGCAACCATGGTGAGATTTGGATCATTCACTTGGCGCGCCAAACGAAGAACGCGCTCCGATTGTGCGGCACCCGCTGCCAGCGCAATACTTTTGATGGAATGCGAGTCGACGTTGATTTCACCGCCACCCAATTCCGCGCGCAAACCAGCCGCAAGATAAATTGAAAATGCTTCCGCGCCATTCACATCAAGACGCATGGCTTCTTGAGCGCATTGCATGGCCATTAAATCACCGTACATAGCGGTGGCGACACGTTTGGGCAGAATTGCTCCGCCAGCGCCGACGCTCCACAAGATTTGCATTTTGTCCTCTGGATACGGCGTCAACTTGTCGCGCGAGACAAAATAATCCCTTGCCAAATTCGACCACAATGTGGTTTCAGGAATGGATTCCATTTTCAGCGCGCGCAATGCGGTGTCGCATGCTTTGCGAACATCGCTTGAAGAGGCAAGGCGCATTGCCTTTGCCAACCAAGGTGCCGCGGTCTTGGAATTCATTGCCGTCAACATGTTGCAGATGGCGATTTGCTCTTGAGCGGAGGCGGTCACAAGCACTTCGCACAACGGCAGAACAGCGGCGCGACCAATGTCGATCAGCGTTTGCGAGGCGCGCAATTCCAACTGCGGATTGCGAGCGTCAAAAAGGACTTTGAACAATGCGGGCACCGCATATGAGCCGGCCGAAACCAATGTGGCCCTGCCCATGGTTTGCTGACGCATGGTTCCGCCAAGTTGCACAACGGCAGCGTCAATGCGAGCCTGATCGCGCGACAATTCCAGGCGTCCGGACATGACGCGAATTTCAATTTGCGCGGCAAGATCTGCGACTTCACCCATGCCCTTGGCCGCGCTCACCGCGTGGCTCAAACGATCTTGAATGCCGGCATCATCAATCATTTGCGCAAGTTGTTGATCCGTCACACCGCTTGCCAAAAGAAATTTTGCGTTTGTAAGCGCCAATTCTTTGCGCCCCGCCAACACACCATATAAAAAATCCGTCATGGCTTTTTGCGCTTCGGCAGGCGTGTCGGATTTTACGCTTGGCGCGGCTGCGGTTTCACCAGCGGCATCGGTAGTGGCGGAAGTTGCTTCGCCCGCGGCAGGCGCGGCGCTTGCGGTTCCTGCACCCGAATCCAACTGAGTGATTCTGTCTTGGATCTTCTTCGTCAAGTAATCAAACATGGGTTTCGCCTCGGCAGGCAGTTGCGCGCTTTGGGCTTCCATAGCAGTGAGCGCTTGTTGAAGCTTGGCTGGATCCGTGACCGTTAAAAGTTTCGCCAACATTTGCTTCACTTGCGCTTGCATTGGCGCGGGCAAATTTGCCAACTCCGCATCTTCACCAGCGGCGTCCGCGGACGGCGTGCTTTGCGTGTCACTTGGTGGTGCGGGATCATCTTGAGCGACAAAGGACGCAAAAGAAACGTTCGCCAAAAAAAGGGCTGACGCGATCGAAGGAGCAATCAAAGAGGCAATCAGTTTCACAGGGGTCTCCGTACGGGTTCATTTCAAAGAAGTGAGGGGTTGAATCTACGGCAAAATTGCATCACTGGTCAACGCAATCGCATCTTAAAAATGAAACGAAAGCCAATATTTGAAAAGTGGTTAAACTCACTTCGTCTTGATGGATTGTGGTAGTTCCACAATTGCAGACAGCTTTTGCGAATTGTCGGTAAAAGTTGCCTAGGGAAGGTGGTGAAAATCCACCGCGGACGCGCCGCCGTAACGAGTTGTGGGCTTGAAACCCACGACAAGCACCCAATTGCCACTGGTTCCATTTGGAACTGGGAAGGCGGGCGCTTGAATGCTCGAAGTCGGAAGACCTGTCAAGACCATCGGTCACTGCCCTCGCGAAGTAGGGCATGGACATGGCTTCCTTTTTTGGAGCCCGACATTGCGTTCACTGAAATCGGTTCATTCATCTTTGAATTGCCCATCTCATTGCTTGATGTGGTTGCGGCTTTCATGCATGCGCTGCACAACATTGCGACACGTTTTGCAAATGGCAACTGTATTGATCAGCGTGTTCATGACAGGCGAATGCTTTTGCGATTCACCATTTGCCACGCGCGTTGT
>CAJACJ010000386.1 GCA_903938205.1 uncultured bacterium | reverse complement strand
TGCCCCGTTGACAATTGCATCACCATGGTTGAGATCAAAAATGACAAGCCAAAAATGTCTTGGAGCGATCATCAAGATCTTGTGACGCGCGGCGAAATGAAGCCAATTCCGCCGCATCCGTGAGGGGTGTGGTGTGCGGCGATTCAATGAGTAAACGCAGTCGCTCAGACAACACGCGCGAAAGAATTGAGGCAGCCAAAGGGGTGAGTTTAGAACCCACGCGTGCCTTACTTGCCTGGGGCGAGTGGCTTAAGCGCAGACATCAACCTCTTTAACTTCAAGCTCAATACAGATAGACTTCTTTCTCGCATCTTTTCAAGGAAATCCCATGTCAGCAACCATGACTGCACTCACTCCGTGTCCAATGTTCTTGGACGGCAAATGGATCCAACCCAATATCTCGTCAACGCCCGTGTTCAATCCGTCCACTGGCGAAGTAATAGCGGAGTGCCCCGCTGGTGGCGCCGCCGAAGTGAACGCCGCTGTTGAAAGCGCGCACGCCGCATTTCCGGCGTGGCGCGACACGCCTCCCATGGAGCGAGCGCGCGTGTTCTTTAAGTATCGCCAACTGGTCGAGGCTAACTTTGATCGCTTGTGCAAATGTGTTTCGCGCGAGCATGGAAAAACTTTGGTGGAGGCGCGCGGAAGTATTTTTCGTGGCATTGAGAACATTGAATATGCGTGCGGCATTCCATCGCTGCTCATGGGCGACACGCTGGAGATTGCGCGCGGCGTTGATTGTGAAACTATGAATCAACCGCTGGGCGTGTGCGTTGGAATTACTCCGTTTAATTTTCCAGCCATGGTTCCGCTGTGGATGTTCCCAGTGGCTTTAGCCTGCGGAAATACCTTCATTTTGAAGCCTAGCGAGAAGGTTCCTTTAACAGCCAACATTCTGGTTGAACTGCTGCAGGAAGCCGGTTTGCCCAAGGGCGTGTTGAATTTGGTGCACGGTGGCCGCGAATGCGTGGACACATTGTTGCGCCATCCAAAGGTGAAGGCGATTTCATTTGTGGGTTCAACGCCAATTGCGAAATATATTTACGAGACTGGCACGCAACATGGCAAGCGTGTGCAAGCCAACGGCGGCGCGAAAAATTACATTGTGATTATGCCCGACGCCGACATGCCCAAGACCGTGGAAGCGCTTTCGACCGCGGCCTTTGGTTGCGCTGGTGAGCGCTGCATGGCTGGCTCCACCGCTCTTACTGTTGGCGCGGCCGCTGACAAATTGTTGCCTTCGCTTGTTGAAGCGGCGCGCAACATTCGTGTGGGTCCAACTGATCGCACTGCTCAACCAGACATGGGTCCGGTGATCACTGCGGCGCATCGCGACAAGGTGACAAGTTTGGTCTCTGGCGGCGAGAAGGAAGGCGCCAAAGTGATTTGCGATGGCCGCGGCGTGAAGATTGCCGACGCACCGAAGGGCTTTTATGTTGGCGCGACAATCGTTGATCATGTTGTGGATGGAATGAACATTGCCAAGGAAGAAGTCTTTGGCCCCGTGCTGAATGTCATGCGCATGGACGATTTGAACATGGCTATTGAATTGGCCAATCGCTCAAATTACGGCAATGGCGCGGCCATTTTCACCCAAAATGGAAATGCCGCTCGTGAGTTCAAGCAACGCGTGAAGGCGGGAATGGTTGGCATTAACGTGGGCGTGCCCGCCACCATGGCCATGTTCCCGTTTACAGGCTGGGATGAATCCTTTTACGGCGACCTGCACATTCAAGGCCGCGAGGGCGTGCAGTTCTTCACGCAACAGAAAGTTGTTTCAACGCGTTGGTTCGGCGGCAATGTGGGCGATGTGTGGCGCAAGTAATTCTTGGGCGTCCGTCGCTTAGCGCATGACCAAAGTCTGATCTGTGATTGTTGGCCAACTGAAACAAGGAAATCAACATGAGCATTCTTATTCGCGGCGGCGAAATTGTGACGGACACAAATAGATTTGTGGCTGACATTTTTTGCAAGGGTGAAACCATCACTGCCATTGGCGCAAACTTGACCGCGCCTGAAGGCACCACCGTAATCGATGCCAAGGGTAAATATGTTTTTCCTGGATTCATTGATCCGCATGTTCACATTTACTTGCCGTTCATGGGCGCCTTTGCCAAGGACACGTATGAAACCGGAAGCCGCGCCGCATTGGTTGGCGGAACCACCACGCTGATTGAAATGTGTTGTCCCTCGTGCGCCGACGATCCAGTTGAGGCGTTTGATTTATGGATGTCCAATGCCGCCGGAAAATCCGCGTGCGACTTTTCATTTCACATGGGCGTGACTAAATTTGACTCCACAACGGCGGTCAAGTTGAAGCAGATTGTGGACCGCGGAATCAGCAGTTTGAAAGTGTTTTTGGCCTATAAAGGCGCGTTTGGAATTGATGACACGGAGCTCTACAACACGCTGAAATTTGCCAAGATCCACGGACTGATCGTGACGGCGCACTGTGAAAATGAAACGCTTGTGTCGGAGCGTTGCAAGGAATTGCTAGCCGCGGGCAAGACTGATCCTGCGCAACATCACGAGAGTCGTCCCCCGCTTGTGGAGGCTGAGGGCGTTCACCACTTAATGACCTTCGCCGAGTTAACCGGTGCCGCGACGTACATAGTGCACTTAAGTTGCGCGGAGTCTTTGCAAGAAGCGCTGCGTGCCCGCGCGCGCGGAGTACGCGTGAGCATTGAAACACTTATTCAATACTTGGTGCTGGACAAAAGTTATGCCGAGCTTCCAAACTTTGAGGGCGCAAAATTTGTCATGTCTCCCCCACTGCGTGACGTGAAGAATCAATCCGTGCTTTGGGGCGGTCTTGCTAGCGGCGACATTGACACGGTGGCAACCGATCACGCGCCATTTGATTTTGCAAAACAAAAATCAATGGGCGAGCATGACTTCACCAAAATTCCAAACGGCATTCCATCGCTCGAGGAGCGCGTGAATTTGCTCTACAGCTACGGGGTGGTGCCAGGCAAAATAACCCTTGAGCAAATGGTGAAGATGGCCAGCACCAATGTGGCGAAGAACTTTGACCTGTATCCCCGCAAAGGCGCGATTGCCGTTGGCAGCGACGCCGATTTGGTGATTTTTGACCCCGCCTACCGCGG
>CAJACJ010000385.1 GCA_903938205.1 uncultured bacterium | reverse complement strand
TCGCTGTCCGACAATTGCATCTTCGCCAACATCTCACGCGCGGCGGCGCGTCTTTCGTGCGCTAGCACTCCGTTGAGTTCCAGTGGCAGCGCCACATTGTCCAGCACATTGCGCCACGGTAGTAATCGCCCCTCTTGGAAACAAAAGCTAATGGAGCTTGTTTGCGCGACGGCCTGCGTTGATTGACTGCTGGTGCCACGAGCGCTTTCACCTGCTTTCATTTCGCCACTCGCAGTGAACACAATCTCGCCCCGCGTTGGAGCAAGCAATCCACCGATCAAGCGTAATAATGTTGTTTTGCCACCGCCAGAATCGCCAACAATCGCCAAGAAGCCGCCGGGTTCCACTTGCAAATCCGCTTGTTGAATAACTTGCATGCCATCAAAGATGTGGCTGACGCCGCGAACATGCACCCCAAGACCGCCCTGCACATTCACGTTTCGCACCGTGTCGTGTGAAGCGTTACGCATTCAGTTGCCCTGCGATGGCATTTGAAAAAAACACGCCAAGATTCAAAGAATCACCAGTTGACGCGCTGTTCAAAGCGAACGCACGCCTCACTCGACCTCTATTTCCACTTCCGAAACGCTAGATGATTTTGGCAACTTGGCCAACAACTGTGTCTCAAGTTCCTTGGGATCAACTCCGCTTGGAATAAACACCAGCGCGATCACTTGGCGCTTCTCGGCAAGAATGGACGAGCTCTTCACGCGGCAATGCAACACCTTCAGCGCGTCAACGGCGGCCTTGTAGGTATCCTGCACATTGCCTTTTTCGCCCACGCGAATTTTCACACGCGCGCTGAGGTGCATTTCTAAAAACAAAATCAGCAACCATGCGAACACGGTCACAAACACGGCTGTGGCCCATTGACCAAGTCCGCACGCCAGGCCAAGCAGCACGCACAAAATCGCCTTGCCCGTGATCTTTGGATTGTCCAGCACTGTTCGGAAGCGAATCAAGCCGCCAATGCCGAAAATAACCAAGGCCATGGATGAATTCACTTGCACAAGTTCAGCGACAACGGCGCCAACTACCGCAAGCACCACCAACGACTTTCGCTCCTCATGGTCCGACAATGGATTCAGCCTGGTGCTGCGGCGCGGATGTTGCGCGATCAAGGTGGCCAGCAGCACGCTCAGCAATAAGCCCGAGAACAATTTGATGATGAACCACGTGTGGATAAAGCGCTCGAAGGACTGGGTGATGTCATTGAACGCTCCCCCATTGGATTGGGTTGTGGTCGTGGCTGCCTTGGTCAGCAACTCGCCAAGATCTTTTTCGGCGAAGGCGAATTGGGTGATGAACAAAATTGAAAGAAGAAGAATAATATTTTGAATGCGTTTCATAGTTGGTGACCTCTTACCTTATAGAGTATCTTTTCTGCGTCCACCTTGCTGATTTCAATTTCCTAGGAGTTGTCATGACCAGTATCGCAAAAATGTTCAAGCTTCATTTTCTCTCCAACGTACTTGGCAACCATAAAAAAACTGTGTGCGCCGCGGTTTTGCTTGCCATGTTGGCTCCATCCATTGCCGCATGCCAAGAAGATCCAAACGCACCCGCGGCTGAAACTAAGCATCACAAGGACAAAGATAAGGACAAGGATAAAGACAAGGACAAAGATAAGGATAAAGACGCGAACACATCAGGCACCGAACAACCTGCGACTGGCGCGGCTGATGGCGACACATCTAAGAAAGATAAAAAGAAAGACAAAGACGCCAACGCTGACAAGTCCGGCGTACCAGGCAAAGCCGCGCATGACCATGAAGCCTCGCCCACTGAAGTTTCTTGGCTCATCACCATGCATGGCGTTGACGGGCAACCGCAACAAATCACCGCCGTGAATGGTCTGGGACAAATCAAAGGTCCAGGCACTGGACCAGTTCCAAATGGTTCCGCTGGCGCCGCGCCGCATGATCTTCGTGGCATGGCCATTCTTCCAGATCAAAGCGTTCTTGCGGTGAACGCCTTTATGAAGGACTCGCGCATTCTGCATTTTGGCGCGCCTGACGCCAACAATGTGCGCGCGTACATGAATGATTTTGCCAAGCAAGGCCCAACCAATCCCGCCATGCTTCACAGTTACGCCATTGCAATGTCCCCCGATGGCGATGTGTATGTCAGCAATCAAGACACCAACACGGTCACTCGCTATGGAGGATTTGGTCGGGCAACTCCTGGCGCGCCGCTGCCGCATCCAGAATCGCTCGCGGGGTTTGGCAATCTTCCCGCAGGCGTATTCATTGCAAATTCGCAAGTGAGTCCCGTGGGTTTAAGCGCGGTGCGCGGAATGTGTTTTGGTCCCGATGGCTATTTATATGTGGCTGACCGCGACGGCTCGCGCGTGAGTAGTTACGACCGCAAGACAGGCGAGCGAGTGAAGATTGTGATGAACGAGGCCAACGGTTTAAAGAAACCAATTCAAGTGACTTTCACCGAGGACGGAAAAAGTTTATTTGTGGGCGACGATGAAACCGAGCAAGTGTTGCGCCTTGATATGGATAGCGGTTTGTGCAGCGTGTTCATTCCACGCGGCACGGCTGGTCTTAAGGCGCCATCCGCGTTGGTGGTCAGCGCCAAGTGGCTCTATGTTGGAAGTCGTCTTACCAAGGAAATCTTGCGCTTTGACATTGCAACCGGCAAGCCCGACAGCAAGCCGTATGTGACGCTGCCAGATCATCCGGAATTTTTACTGCACGTGATTCCGCCGGTTGAGCCTGACAAAAAATAATTTGATTTTGATTTGTAATCGCGCGCCGCAACGAAATTTATTTTCCGCGCTTCGCCTGCCACTCATCAAAGGTGGCTTGACGCGCAAGCAACCACGCTTGATGACCGCACCCCTCGCGGAATTCAAACGCGTGCGTGCGCTTGCTCATGTCGCGGGCCGCAAAATCTGGCGGCAAGTGCGCGACATCAAGCTCTAAACGGCGTGAATTACTGCTAAACCAAATGGTTCCCTGCGGCGAAAGCCACTTGGGCAAACTGCCAATCAACGCCGGCCAATCACGGTCAACGCTGAAGCTAGAAGCCTCCATGCGCTTGGAATTTGAAAATGTCGGCGGATCGCACACGATCACGTCGTACTGCTCGCCGGGCTTTGGTCCGCGATCAAGCCACGCCAAACAATCCGCCTCTACAAGGCGGTGCGCGTCGCTTACATCAAAACCATTCAGACGCAAATTGCGCAGTGTCCACGCTTGATAGGTGGCGCTCATATCCACGGTGGTGGTTGCGACGGCGCCGCCATCAATGGCGTAGCACGTGAAACTTCCGGTGTAGGCGAACAAATTCAACACGCGCAAACCTTTGCAACGCTGACGCACCATATCGCGCGTGGTGCGATGATCAAGAAATAATCCCGTGTCCAAATAGTCGGTCAAGTTCACTTCAAAGCGAAGGCCTTGCTCGCGCATAATTCGAAGCGCGCTCTGCGTGCTGTCCGCCGCGGCCACTTTTTGATATTGCCCTTGCCCCTCATCCGCGCCTTCACGACGATTTTTTTGACGACGACGCTCCTTGACAAAAAGTTTCTCGCGCGGAATTTCCAGCGACGAACAAATTTTCTCAATGCAATTCGCCTCGTGCGCGTCTTGCTGCTCCTCGGTTTCATCTTTGGTGCGCGGATGCAACCACGCCACCACTTCGCCGCCGTACCAATCAACCACGGCTGGAAATTCCGGAATGTCACGTTCATATAAACGAAACGCATCGTTGCCAGCCTTGGCCGCCCACTTCTTCAACTGCCGAAGTCTTTTTGAAAGCCGATTGGCGAACATGCGCCAACCCTAGCGCAAGTCAATTGACCAAGTAGCGGTCGCGCGACCAAGTATGCGGGTCGGGTGGCTTGTTGCATTGACCAAGAAATGCCAATCGCCCGCTGCCGAGCTCATTGCAATAGCAAAATAACACCGACACACCCGATCTTTGTCTATTTCCAATCGCCGAAAAAGACCGAAATAATGAACTCTGAACAGCCTTAAATAGGTCTTATAACCATATTTCAAACCCAATTCAGCCCCCATTTGCCCATTTGCCCCACTTTCGTTACTCTTCTAGCCCTTCACGGAATCCGTGAAGGATTCCATAACTCTACAAAGGAACTATTGAGATGATGAACCGACTCCGCTGGAGCCTGAACCTGATCGCCACTTTCGCACTTCTTACCCTGTTCGCCGCGCCTGCATTTGCCGGTGAAGCTGACCTGAAGGTGCCTTCAGTTGACCTTGCCAATTTTAAGTTTGGCAATACCGTCATCCAAGGCAACTACCTCATGATGATGGGCCTGTTGGTCTGCATCTTGGCGGGAATCTTTGGTTGGTACCAATACGGTCAAACCAAGGCGTTGCCAGTTCACAAGAGCATGTCTGATGTTTCCCACATTATTTGGGAGACCTGCAAGAGCTACCTCTGGCAACAAGGCAAGTTCTTGGCCCTGTTGTGGATTCTCATCGGCGCGTGCATCTTCTATTACTTTGGATATTTGGAGCACAAGGACGCGTTCTCCGTGTTCGTGATTCTTTCCGCCAGCGTGCTTGGAATTCTTGGCTCGTACGGCGTGGCATGGTTCGGTATTCGAATCAACACCATTGCAAACAGCCGCACCGCTTTCGCAAGTTTGAAGGGCCAAGGCCTTCCAGTGCTTGCCATTCCTTTGCGCAGCGGCATGAGCGTTGGCCTTCTGTTGGTCAGCGTTGAATTGTTCTTCATGATTTGCATTCTGAAATTCCTGCCAACCGCTCTTGTTGGTCCAGCGTTCATTGGTTTCGCCATTGGTGAAAGCCTTGGCGCCAGCGCGCTTCGCATCTGCGGTGGAATTTTCACCAAAATTGCCGACATTGGCGCTGATTTAATGAAGATTGTCTTCAAGCTTCCAGAAGATGATCCGAAGAATCCAGGCGTGATCGCGGATTGCACCGGCGACAACGCGGGCGACTCAGTTGGTCCAACTGCCGACGGATTTGAAACATACGGCGTGACCGGCGTTGCGCTGATCGCGTTCTTGGCGCTTGCCATTGGCGACACTGGTCCTGAAGGCCAAGTCGTGTGCGCCAAGTTAATCGTGTGGCTGTTCGCCATGCGCGCGTTGATGATCATTACAAGTTTGCTCAGCTACTTCATCAACGAAGTGTTGAACGAAACTCGTTTCGGCACCAAGAAAGATTTTGATGAAGAAGCGCCGCTGACAAGTTTGGTGTGGATCACTTCAATCGTTTCGATTGGCGTGACCTTCCTTGCAAGTTGGGCGTTGCTTGGTCAATTCAGCGAGACCGTTGTGCTGGGCGAAGCGCCCGCGGTTCTTGTGAACAACACAACCGGCCAAGCTGTGGCTGGCACCGTGGTTGATACGGCTACATACGCCTACACAAGTTTGTGGTGGATTCTGTCCATCATCATTAGTTTGGGCACCGTTGCCGGCGCGTTGATTCCAGAATTCACCAAGGTCTTCACAAGCACCAACAGTCGTCACGTTCGCGAAGTGGTTCAAGCCAGCGCGCAAGGTGGCGCAAGCTTGAATGTTCTTTCCGGTTTCGTGGCGGGTAATTTCTCCGCGTTCTGGAAGGGCTTGGTACTTGCCTCGCTCATGGCGTTGGGTTGGTGGGCCAGCAATAATGCTGACATTCAGAACTTAATGCCTGCGAAATATGATTTCGCCGCGCCAATCTTCGCGTTTGGTTTGATCGCTTTCGGATTCCTTGGAATGGGTCCTGTCACCATTGCGGTGGACAGCTTTGGTCCAGTCACAGACAACGCGCAAAGCGTGTTTGAACTGAGCCAGATTGAGAAGATTCCAAACATCCGCGAAGAAGTGAAACGCGACTTCGGCTTTGAGCCAAGTTTTGAAAACGCAAAGCACCTTCTTGAGAAGGGTGACGGCGCGGGCAACACGTTCAAGGCAACCGCCAAGCCAGTGCTTATTGGCACCGCGGTTGTGGGCGCAACCACAATGGTGTTCGGCATCATCTTGATGTTGGACAAGTTGTACGGCGATGTGATCAGCAAGCTCTCAATCGTTCGACCAGAAATCCTGCTTGGACTTCTTGTCGGTGGTTCAGTGATCTACTGGTTCACAGGCGCAAGCACGCAAGCCGTTGTGACGGGCGCGTACCGAGCCGTTGTGTTCATCAAGGAGAACATTAACCTTGAGAAGGCCACAGCAAGCATTGAGGACAGCAAGGAAGTGGTGCGCATTTGCACCGTGTACGCGCAAAAGGGAATGTTCAACATCTTCATCGTGGTGTTCTGCATGTCCTTGGCGTTGCCGTTCTTTAATCCATACTTCTTCATTGGCTACCTGATTGCCATCGCGTTCTTTGGTTTCTTCCAAGCCATCTTTATGGCAAATGCCGGCGGATCTTGGGACAACGCGAAGAAGATTGTTGAAGTGGATATGCGCATGAAGGGCACTGACCTTCACGCGGCGACCGTGGTTGGCGACACCGTTGGCGATCCTTTCAAGGACACCAGCTCCGTCAGCTTGAACCCTGTCATTAAGTTCACAACGCTGTTTGGTTTGCTCGCGGTGGAAATCGCCGTGCAAGAGCAAGTGCAGCCATACAAGTTCTGGATTGGCGGAGTGTTCTTCGTGATCGCGTTGATCTTTGTGTACCGCAGTTTCTACTGCATGAGAATTCCAACCGACGCAAAGGCGTAATACTTACTCAAGACTGTTTAAGACGGCGGCTCTACACTGTGGACTTCAAATGAAGTACTTGCTCCACAGATCATGTATGACCGCCGTCTTTTTATTTTTAGGCGCGATGTTGGCTGACTCGGCTATTGCGGCGGGCGATGCGCCAGTGCGTGGGCACTTGAATTTGCAAGCAAGTTTGCTGGTGAATGTGGTGGCAGTGGCTCAGGCCCCCGCTGTTGCTGCGACAAACACGCAGCAATCTGCGGCGCCAAATATTGCGCAAGCCAGCCCCGCGCCTGACACGACCAAGGACAACGCGAATGCCAACGCACCCAAAATGCCAAAGTGGATTGAAGAAGGCATTGAAAAATTTGGCGCCATCACGGTGTTCGTGGCATTTATTGTCAGCGGTATTGGCCTGCACTTAAGCGAAGATTTAATTTTAATTCCAGCCGGATGGCTGTCCGCGAACGATCCGAAATTCTTTTGGGAATTGGCGCTGGCGGCGTACGGAGGAATTGTGCTGGGCGATCTCGGATGGTTTCTAATGTGCCGCACATTTGGCGCGCGTCTTTTGCAAAGCAAGTTTTTCAAGCGCATGTTCCATCCGCGGCGATTGCTTGAAGTGAAATATCAAATCGATCAACGCGGAGTGTTGGTTCTAATCGCCGCCCGATTTATTCCTGGAACGCGAACGCCGGTTATCACAATGTGCGGCGTGCTGCACATGGCCACATGGAAATTTATAACCGTGGAAGCCGTGTGCGTTCTCATTACCGCGCCAATGCAAATGGCAATTGGC
>CAJACJ010000384.1 GCA_903938205.1 uncultured bacterium | reverse complement strand
ATGAACTTGTTCACGTTTGAACAAACCAATCAAGCCAACATGGAATATGCCAGCGGCTACACAGATTCAGGCCAAGAAATTGAAGGCACTCGCATTATGTTTCCAGCTTTCGCAGCTGGCGCCGTTGCGCCGGCGCAAGACGTTGCAACATTTCTGCGCGCGCTTACCAGCGCGTATCACAATCTTGATGGTGCGGGTCCAATTTCGCATGACACCGCGGTGCGCATGTTGCATGGCGTGGACAAGGGCTCGCAAAAGTTCATGGGTTGCAACATGGGCCTTGGTATTTTCACGGCTGACGCCGGACCAAATCGGTTGTGCATTCATCAAGGCGCCAATGACGGCTTTCGCGCGTTGTTCATTCATTGTTACGCGGGTCCCGACAAGGGCGCGGGCTTGGTCATTCTTGCAAACGGCGAACACAACGGCGTGTTATTTATTGCGGAGGCCGCGCAAATTGTGTTGCGCCACTTCAAGATGCAGGGCGTTGATGTCACGCGTTTCCAAAACCAATTTGTTGCCGATCACATTCCGCAAGAGCAGCGCGTGAACGCCGGATACCGCGAACTTATTTTCGGCGCTTTTCAAGCCGACCTTCCGGAGGCCATTACGCGCCGTGGGTCACGTGACCCGCTTGCGGATTTTAATCTTGCGGTCGGTGCGCATATTGAAGAAGTTTCTAATCAGCGCTTTGCGCGCGCCGAGAATCTGCTTTCGCCGAATCAACCAACATTTGAACCCGCGCTATTTGGCAAGCAGGGGAAAGTCATGGATAGTTGGGAAAGTGTTCGTCACAATCCGCGCGCGTGCGACCACTTGATTTTTGAAATGAAACACGCCGCCGCGATTGACTGCGTAACCGTTTCAACGCAATTTCATTTGGGAAATCATGCGCCTGCTATTCGCGTGCAAGGCTGGGACGCCACGAACAAATGTTGGCAAGAGATTGTTGCGCACTCTCCACTTGCCGGCCATTCGTTTTATGCATTCAACTCCGTGTCTCACGACGCGGTGTTCACACGTATACAAGTGTCCATGTATCCCGATGGCGGCGTGACGCGCTTGGCGCTATATGGAAAAAATCTTCCGCCGCAGGAGAAAGCCAAGTTAATTGCGCAACCGTGCGTTGCTTGTCCGCCTTTTGATGCGCTCACCAGCAAGCCGCTCACGCCCAAGTACGTGGTCAATAGCGATGCGATCAAGCGTAATCTTGCGCGCTTCACCCCAGAAGACTCCGCAGATGTGAAAGCGCGATCGAAAGAATCGCTAGGAAATAATCCCGCATCGCGTGATGCTCACTCCGTGAACACGCCAGCCACGCAAAGTGAATTAGATCTCGCATGCGCCGCGTTTGGCGCCACGATTGTCTCCGCCTCCAATCAGCATTACGGTCCAGCCGCACAGGTGATTTCGCCATATCCGCCGCTGAACATGTTCGATGGTCTCGAATCCGCGCGCAGTCGCGACGTTGGTCACAGCGAAAATGTGGTCATTGCGCTTGCCATGCCAGCGCGAATTGGACGCGTTGAAATTGCGTTCACCTATTTTGTGAATAACAATCCGCGTGAAATAACCGTCGAAGGATTGTGCAACAAGAAGTGGGTTCCACTGGTCGAGCGCACAAAGGTGAAGGCGTTCGCCGCCAACTCAATTCAGTTTCACATCAATCATCCAGAAGTCTGCGAACAAATTCGCGTCACTGCGTTTCCTGATGGCGGCATGAATAGAGTGCGGGTCTACGCAGCGAAATTATTTCAACATGAATAGCTATTGAGGCTTTGCCAAAAAGCCATATCTACAAAGCAACCCAAAAGGAATCACAAATGAACGACGAACAACACCAACAATTCATGCGCCGCGCCATCACCTTGTCGCGCGAAAATGTTTCGCAGCGCAACGGCGGGCCATTTGGCGCCGTGATCGTGAAAGATGGAAAAATCATTGGCGAAGGTTTCAACCGCGTCACCGCCAGCAACGATCCCACCGCGCATGCGGAAGTGGTGGCTATTCGAGCCGCCTGCTCCCACATCAATAATTTTGATTTGTCTGGCGCCGTGATTTACACCAGTTGCGAACCCTGTCCCATGTGCCTGTCCGCCATTTACTGGGCGCGCCTTGGCAAAATTTTCTACGCCAACACCAAGACTGACGCCGCCAACATTCAATTTGATGACGACTTTATTTATCAAGAGATTGCAAAAGCTCCGCAAGCGCGCGCCATTCCCATGAGGCAGTTATTGCGCGACGAGGCGCAGCAAGCGTTTGTGGATTGGCAACATAACAATAAAAAAATCTCCTACTGACGTTCTTGGATCAACTCATTTGATCAGTCTTGTAAGTCGCGAGCTAGTGCATTCCCGGGTTGCGATATAGGCGACGAGTGGCTTTGATGCCAGCGTGCGCCAAAAGATTGCCACGGATATCAAGCAGCTCCCGCCATTTCCGCACGTGACCCGTGCAGACCTGCAACATTCCCATCGCGGATGACTGATGGAAGTAGCTTGTGTTCCATTTGTTTCAACCTCAAAACACAATTGTCCATACAAATGGTGCGACTTATCGCCCAAAATTTGCAGTATTTAGCCTTATCACGCGCAAAAATAATTTTTGCGTTTTTTCAAGCAACACGCACTATTGGGTACTCGTAGGGATTCATGTGGATTTCGTAAGTTTTGAATTTGTAAGTTTGAACATGCGGCCATGTGCACTTAGTAGATGAGATTGAGT
>CAJACJ010000383.1 GCA_903938205.1 uncultured bacterium | reverse complement strand
GCAGAACTAAACTCACTTTTCGTTCATCTATCATCTTTTCAAAACATAAGGACACACATGACACAAATCCATCGCGCGCTTTCGGTTGCTTCAATTCTTTTTACCGCCATGTTTGGCGCGGTGATTACCGTTGGTTGCGATTCGCAACCAGTTTGGATGAAACAAGAAATTGAAGCGCAAACCGATCCTAAATCGCTTGGAGGTGGCAAGTGGGTGTTGGTCAGCATGAATAGCAACGGAGCAATTCCAAGCGCAAATCTCAGTCTTGAGTTTGCAGCCAACAACGCGGTCTCTGGATTCGGCGGCGTGAATCGATTTTCTGGAACATGCACAACGGCAACTGGGCAATTGAAATTTGGTCCGCTTGTTTCTACCAAAATGGCGGGATCGCCAGAACTGATGAAAACCGAACAGGCTTATTTTGCAGCGCTCGCAAGCGTGCGAAACTTTTCCTTAGAAGGCGGCTTGTTGCGATTGAATAATGACAGCGGCACAACTGTTGTGGAATTTTCGCATTAAAGACGAACGGTTCGTGGGGCTAAGTGAGCCTACAAAATAATAGTGTTGCCCCAAGATCAGACAATTCGCACTGGGTAAATACAAAGCCCCGTCAACTCAAAAAACCGCACTACTGCGACTTGGGGGTCTTGCATTTATTCCGCTAAATTTTTGTTTGGCACGCGTGGCAACATCGTTTATGTGGCGCGAATATTCGCCCTGTTGTGCAATTTAAAATCAAGCACGAACCGCGCGCGTCCAAGTGGTTCCCGTGGCGCCATCTTTTATTTGCACGCCTAACGACACAAGTTCATCGCGCGCGCGATCGCTTGCGGCAAAATCTTTGTTGCGCCGCGCGGCGGCACGGACTTCAATCAGCGCGTTCACTTTGGCTTCGAAGTCGCTGTCGCCACTGGTTGCAACTTGAGTGTTGCGCTCTAGCACGCCAAGAACGGAATCCATTTTGTGCAGCGCCGCAAGTTCGCGATGCGCGCACGCGGAGTTGTCTTCAACTGCCACTGCTTCATTCAAAGCGGCAATTGCGCGCGCCATGTTTAAGTCTTCGCACAACGCTTGAGTGAATCGCGGCAGGGCGATTTCAAGCGGTCCGGCAGGCGCGTTGTGATTGATGTTTGCGCTTGCATTTGCATTTATATTTGCGTTCGCGTTTTTGGCGCTGGCGGAATTGTGTGCCTCGCCTCCCACTAAACGTGGCGTTGCCGCCGCAACTTTCGCTTGCAACGCCTCGGTAGCGCGACTCCATCGATCAATCATTCGCTGGCAATCCGCCAAACCCTGCATGGTGAAATTGGCGTTGGTGCGGTAATGCGTGCGCGTAATTTCTAGGCGCAGAGCGGCGGGCGTAACGCCCTTAGCGAACAAGTCTCGCGCGGTGAAAAAATTGCCTTTGCTCTTGGACATCTTCTCGCCCTCAACGATGAGGTGGCGCGTGTGAAACCACAGGCGTGCGAAGCTTGGCTTGTTGTGCGCGCACCGACTCTGCGCAATTTCGCATTCGTGATGCGGGAAAATATTGTCCTCGCCGCCAGAGTGAATATCAATTTCGGCGCCGAGCAAACCCGCGGCCATGGCGGAGCATTCCAAATGCCAACCTGGATAACCCGCGCCGTAAGGCGAATCCCATTTCAAAACATGATGCGGGTCGGGCTTCCACAACATAAAGTCGCCTGGATTTTTCTTTGCCGCCTGATGCTGCGCGCTAATGCGGCCGCCCTCGCCCTCGCGCAAATTATCTAGCGTGTTGCCAGAAAGTTTTCCGTAGTCAGCGAAACTTTTCACATTGAAATACACCGCGCCGTCGCTAGCCACATACGCGTGGTCGCGCTCAATAAGTTGCTTGATCATGTCAAGCATTTGTGAAATCCACTTGGTTGGTCGCGGCATAAGCGATGGATCGTCTTGCGCTTCGATGGCAACCTTCAGACCAAGCAAGCGCGCATCTTCAAGAAATCGGTTGGCATAAAAATCCGCAATCGCCATTGGATCGTTGGCGTCAATGGCGACATCGGCGTGAATTTTTCCAGACTTTTTGGCTTCAACCAGGCGGCGACCCGCAACAGCCATCTTGTCCTCGCCGCCACCATCTGCATTAGTGTCGTCGGTCATGTGACCAACATCGGTAATGTTCATGACATGGCGAACGGGCGTTCCAGTAAGTTCAATGGTGCGGCGCAAAATGTCGGCGTTTAGAAATGAGCGAAAGTTTCCAATGTGCGCATCGTCATACACCGTTGGTCCGCATGTATAAAAAGTAACGGGACCAGCCGCGCCCGAGATGGGTTTAATTTCGGAAAGTTCACCAGTAAGCGTGTTGTGAATGTGTACGGCGGGCATGCTGGAATGATAAGTACAAGAGCGCAAGGTTGTGTCTGAAGCGCAAAGAATTGATGGCGCAAAGCGCGGTTCAAACTTCAGAGGAACGCGCTGCTAGAAATTTCATTAGAGAATCTCCCCACCCCGGACGGGATGCTTAAATGCGCAGCTCAAATGTATGGAATTTACGCGGCAACAATTCGCATGGCGGGCGTATAAATCTGAATGCCGGCTGCGCGGAATTTTTCCAATAGCTCATTGTAAATGGCTGGACCGGCGGCGCCTGCGTCGGCCACTTGCGTCCATGGCTTGATTGCAATTTCAATGGCCACTTCTTTTAAATTTGCAATTCCAACCGCCGGCGCTGGGTCCTTCAACACATGCGCGTTTGCGGCAAGAACGGATCGAACAACTTCAATGGCGTGGGCAACATTTGTTCCGTACACCACGGACACACTCAGTGAAAGTTGGCGCAGCGTGCCATAATTGTGAAGAATCTCGCCGACAATTTTTCTGTTAGGCACAATCACAATTGAGCGATCTGCATGACTGAGTTTTGTGGAGAACAGTGTGACGGCTTCCACGCGCCCCTCCACGCCCTGCATGGAAACATATTCGCCCACGCGAAACGGCCGCGTGAAAATAATTGTTAGACCTGCAACAAGATTTCCAAGCACGCCCTGCATGGCCAGCGCAATGCCGGCGCCAGCAACACCAAGCCCGGCAATGAGTGGCAGAAGTTGCACGCCCAGATTTTGCAAAGCCATTAACACAAAGACCAACAGAACGATGACGCGAATAATGCGCGTTAAAAGCATTTGCAACGTTGTGTCAAATTTCAGCGGACGCACCTCGCGCAAAAACACTTTTCCCATCCATCGTGCCACAAGAAATCCAACAATCATGATCACTGTGGCGGAGACGACCTTGGGACCAAACTCCATTAGAAGGTCAATGCCGTTGTTCTTAATGCGCTGCAGTGTTTCAAGTTGTTCGTTCATGGTTTAATTGATGTTGGAGTTCGGTGTGAGTTGAAGTTGGCGTGAATGGCGTCATTCATCTTGTGTGCAAGGCACACTATAAAGCGATGTTGAAGAGTAAGAAAGTTTGACAAATCTTATAGAGGCAGCGAACTTCAACAAGTGATAGAAATTATGCCGATACGATATGGGCGTGACCATCAATACAGCAAAATTGCCCGTTACCGTGGTCATTGCGGTGAAAAATGAAGAGCGAAACCTGCCATTGTGTTTGGAACCCCTGTCACGTTTTTCAAAGATTGTTGTGATTGATTCAGGAAGTACGGATCAAACGCGGGCCATTGCCGAAAAGTTTGGCTGCGAATTTATTCTGTTCAAGTGGAATGGGCACTATCCAAAAAAGCGCAATTGGTATTTACTCAATCACCACGTTGACACGCCTTGGGTTTTTTTCTTAGATGCAGATGAATATGTTACCGATGAATTCGTGAATGAATTAGAGCACGCCATAGTCAACACGCATCACGCGGGCTTTTGGGTGAACTACTCAAATTATTTTCTTGGGCAAGAACTAAAGCATGGCATGCCGCAATTGAAGCTGCCGCTATTCAAAGTTGGTGCGGGTTTATACGAGCGAATAAATGAGGACGCTTGGAGTTCGCTTGATATGGAAGTGCACGAACATCCAGTGCTGCAAGGGAGCGTTGGTGAATTGAAGTCCAAGATTGATCACAATGATTTCAAGGGTCTGCACTCATACATTGCAAAGCACAATGAATATTCTTCCTGGGAAGCACGGCGTTATATGAAGTTGCGAAATGCGGGTGCGACAATGCGCGCGTCTACAACAGCAACTGCAGTTACAGAAACGGGCACGACACCAAACGTACTTGCTGACAGCGAACATTTCACCGCTACCCAGCGAAGCAAGTACAACAACTTAACGCGTTGGTGGCTGGCACCCGCATACTTTTTGTACACCTATGTTTACAAACTTGGCTTCTTAGATGGCCGAGCCGGCTACGCCTTTGCGCGCATGAAGGCGATCTACTTCTGGCAGATCAGGCTTAAGATTGCGGAACTTGAACGGCAGCAATCAATTCGCTAGTCACAAGATCTTGATCCGCAATAGTCAAGTCAGGTCCAAACGGTAAACTCATTACCTGCTTTCCCAAAGCACTCGCATGCGGCGTGCAGTCGGGACAACAAAATTTTGCATAGGCCGGCTGTTCATTAAGTGGTATCGGATAATGAACGGCGGTTGGAACACCGCGAGCCTTTAATCGCTCTTGCACAGCGTCACGATCCTTCACAAGCACGGTGAATTGGGCAAACACACTGGTGTAACCCGCATCAGGCCACGGCAGTAGTTGGCAACCGCGCGTTGCGGTTTCGTTGTACCCATGAAATGGAAATTTCTTTCCTAGCAAATCGTGATAGCGAAGAGCAACTTCTTGGCGTCGCTTTAGTTCCCATTCAAAGCGTTCAAATTTAGCAAGCATAATTGCACATTGAAGCGTATCCATTCGCCCACCAACACCAATACGCGTGTGCCAATAGCGCTTGCTTTGTCCATGTACACGAATTTCTCTGCATGCCTGCGCAAGTCGATCATCATTTAAGAAAAGTGCGCCCCCATCGCCATAACAACCAAGCGGTTTGCTTGGAAAGAAACTTGTTGCACCAATAGTACTTAGGTTACAACTGCGACGGCCCTTGTATTCGGCGCCAAAACTCTGCGCAGCATCCTCTATCACGGGAATCCCGTTACGCGTCGCGATTTCATTAACGATGTCCATGTCAGCCACCTGCCCATACAAACTTACCGGCATGATGGCGCGGGTCTTTGAAGTAATGCGTTGAGCAATCTTGGTCACATCAATATTGCATGTGCGTGGATCAACATCAACAAAAACTGGCTTTCCACCAGCAAGCACAATCATTTCTCCAGTCGCCGCAAATGTAAATGGTGAAGTAATCACCTCGTCACCTGGTTGAATGTCTAGGGCCATTAACGCGATCAAAAGGGCTTCAGTTCCACTCGCAACAGTGATACAGTATTTCGAACCAGTGAATGCGGCAAGCTTTTTCTCTAGTTCCTGCACTTCAGGACCAAGGATGTATTGCCCGTGTTCAAGCACGGTATTGATGCGCTCTTGTACGCGTGGACGAATTTCCTCATATTGTTTCTTAAGATCAATAAATGGAATGCTCATGATTTTTTATTCTCGATGCGACCGCCCACAAGTTGATACACACGTCCAGTGTGCGGACATTTTGCCTGACCATCTCCCGTGAGGGGCAGCTCTAGACGTTCGCCATACTCACTCATCCATCCAATTTGTCGCGCAGGGACTCCAGCCATTAGCGCGTAAGCGGGAACATTGCGGTTAATGACCGCCCCTGCAGCTACAAACGCAAATTCACCAATGGTTACCCCGCAGACAATGGTGCAGTTTGCTCCAAGGGTTGCGCCGTGACGCACAACAGTATCTCGATATTCATCCTTACGCGTCACAGCTGAACGCGGGTTGTAAACATTTGTGAACACCATGCTCGGTCCACAAAAAACATCGTCTTCAAGTGTCACATTGTCGTAAACCGACACATTGTTTTGAATCTTGCAGTTGTTTCCAATGCGAACACGATTGCCAACAAAAACATTTTGCCCCAGCGAGCACTTCTCACCAATAACCGCCTGTCCACAAATGTGAACCCAATGCCACACACGACTGCCCGCACCAATCTGTGCGCCAGCGTCAACGATAGCCGTTGGATGAACCGTGAAATTATTTACGCTCACTTGGCAACAACCTTGCACAATGGGTGATAGTCACCGACGAGTCCAACTACTGGTGCGTGACGAATGCCGTGCACCATTTCAATTGCGCAGCGTGAATCACCAATCGTAAATCCTTGACCATCAATGATTGATTTGTAACTAGTAGTGTGTAAATCGGTGAATCCCTCAGAGAATTCGACCGATTCGCCACCCATGGTGATTGAGCGATATGTTCGCTGGCCCTTGGCTAATTGTTCTACTGGAAGGTGATCAGCATTGATGGATAAGAACCAACGGACACGCGCTCGCTCAAGTTCGATAATGCCCGAAGCGACATCTGTCTGATGAAGGTTTACGACAGAAGACTTCTGCCCACCAAAAATCCAAGAAAGCATGTCAAAGAAATGGACGCCAATGTTTGTGGCAATTCCGCCCGACTTGGCGAGCTCGCCCTTCCAACTTTGGTGATACCAACGACCACGCGATGTGATGTACGCAATGTCGACATCCGTTGTGCCGCGCGCGTTCTTAAACTTCTCGCGAAGCGCAATGATGGCGGGGTGAAGACGTAATTGCAAAATGGTGTAGATCTGCTTGCCAGTTTCTTTCTGGACCTCTTCTAGTGCATCTATATTCCAGGGATTTAGAACGATTGGCTTTTCGCAAATCGCGTGCGCGTCATTACGCAACGCAAATCTAATATGTGCGTCATGCAAATAGTTAGGTGAGCAGATGCTGACATAATTCATTTTTTCGCCGCGGCGACGGGCTTTTTCAATATGACGATCAAAGCGCTCAAACTCTGTAAAGAAGTGGGCATCAGGAAAATAACTATCCATTACACCGACACTATCGTTCGGATCAAATGCCGCCGAAAGATGGTTTCCAGTGTCGCGAATCGCCTTCATATGTCGTGGAGCGATGTAGCCGCCGGCGCCTATCAGTGCGAATTTTTGCGGACCGCTAATTTGAGAAGCATTCATGTGATTTTCCTTACTGTACTAAAGTGAAAAAGTGTAAGTTGAAGACTAGTTTTGTGTATCGTAAATTTTAATAGCAATTTCATTCTACTCACACAACACATTCGAATCCTCTAGACAATCGGTCTCTGCAAACCCATCTTGTGAGCCATGTGCTTACAATTCATTGCGCTGAAACATAATTTCTGCATTCGTATTTGATATTGCACGCCAATACCCGTCATTCCAGCAACCTCTTCAAACGGATGGTTTAGTTCAACATGAACATTCTTCTTATCAATCACTATGCGGGCTCGCTTCAATTGGGAATGGAGTATCGACCCTTCTACCTTGCACGAGAATGGATGAAGTCTGGACACAATGTTCGAATTTTGGCGGCTAGTTTTGCACACACGCGCTCGGTTCAACCCGACAAGCAACCAAATCTGACAACCGAACTAGTTGAAGGCATCTGCTTTCAATGGATCGACACGCCCAAATATCAAGGCAACGGAATTGGTCGCATATGGAACATGCTTCGATTTGTTGTTTCTGCGTGGCGTGCGGCTCCCGCAATTGTTGACGAATTCAAGCCAGACGTCGTCATTGCATCGAGCACTTACCCAATGGATATTTGGGCGGCTCGCCGAATTGCGCGACTTGCAAAGGCAAAATTGGTTTTTGAAGTTCATGATCTTTGGCCACTGTCGCCCATGAGTTTGGGAGGAATGTCGCGGTGGCATCCATTTATTATGTTGGTGCAGTTGGCTGAGGACACGGCGTATCGTGTCAGTGATCAAGTGGTTTCTATTCTTCCAAAAACTTTGGAATACATGCGCACGCGCGGTCTTGATCCCGCAAAATGGTCACACGTTCCAAACGGAATCGCCCTGCAGGATTATTCACAAAAATCAGAAATGCCCTCCAATGTGGCTTTGGGAATAAAAAATATAAAAAGTAAGGGATTGCCGCTGATTGGATATGCAGGAGCGCACGGGGTTGCCAACGCCTTAGATACCTTGCTGGACGCCGCCATGCTTTTGCGTGGCAAAGCCGAATTTATTTTGGTTGGTAAGGGCCCTGAAAAAGAGCGTTTATTATCACGTATTCATAAAGAAAACATACACAACATTCATTTCCTTGGATCAATTCCAAAGCAGTCGGTTCCTGCCTTTTTAAATTCCATTGATATTGCCTATATTGGATGGGAACCGTGCGAGCTGTATAAATTTGGTATTGCCCCGAATAAACTTATGGACTACATGATGGCTGCAAAACCGATTGTGCATTCTGTAG
>CAJACJ010000382.1 GCA_903938205.1 uncultured bacterium | reverse complement strand
TGATGTGCACCTTGTCAGTGCGCTTCATGCGCTCCACAAGTGGCTTGGCGGCGCGGTCCATGGCCGCGTAATCCAGCGTGCACACGCGGAAATAAAAGTCCTCAAAGTCTTGCGTGCTGCTTTGCGCAAGTTGCGCCATGCTTGGAGTTGGCCAGCGCAGAACGCACCAACGCGTGTGATTCACGCGTTGCTCAAAATGAACGGGCTTGGCGTACAGGCGGACAAGCGATTTCATTTGCGCGTCGCCAATGCCGCGCATTTCGCTGGCGTTGTCCGCGCCGCGCACGCCAATGTAGCACTGCATTTTCCGCATGCGCTCAAGGTCGTATTCGCCCCACACGCGCAACGCATCGTCAGCGCCTTGATTCAAAGCGCGCATGATTTGATTGCGGCGCACGGAAACATGCGCGTGCCCTTTGGCAACTTTCGCCGCTTCGCACAGGGCGACGGCGATCTCGTCGGGGCAATCGAATGTTTCAATGAGAACGTGCTCACCCGCGGCGAGTTTGACGGAGTGATTGATAAGAAGATCAGCCAGACGACGAATGCGTGGATCGGTCAACATGAACGCAAATGTAGCCGCAGATGAATGAGCGCGAATGAGGTTGTCCGAGCTCAGGAGAAGAGCAATAAAAGCACTGACACGTCGCCGGTGTCCGTCACACCTGAACCGTCAAGGTCGGTGAATCCAGGTTCACCAAATGAGAGCAGCATGAATGAGATGTCGCCCGTGTCGATTGTTCCGCTGCCATCAAAGTCGCCGTACAAGCGCTCGACATAGCCAGTGGATTCAATCACCGCACCGGCGATCAGCCCCGTCACATTGCGCACAGTCGCGAACTTTTGAGTTCCTTGATCATTCAATGTGCGCAAGCCAATCACGTTGCCGCCAGTTGAGATTTGTGTTTGATTGCCAATAGAAAGACTGCCGTTGGTGAATGCGTTGAGTTCAATCACATCGACGGAATCGTTCGTGCCGTCCGTGGAAGCCACGGCAAGGCTGAATCCACCGTTGCGCTTGACCAACGCGATGGCTTTGCCTTGCACAGGTCGGCCAACGGAAATTCCTGTTGGTGACGACATGGTGTACATGCCACTTGCGGCAGAGACGGAGCCGCGTAAGAAACATGCGACGGGGCGTGTTGAAGCGGGAATAGAAGATGGAATGGCATTGCACGAGGCAAAAATATCTTTTACTCCGTCGCCATCAATATCGCCGGTTGTGATGGACACTGGAACATAGTTGAGAAATTGCGGCGGATTGGCGAGCGGACCGTTGGCGGACATTTTTACAACTTGAATGAAACCCACAGGCGCGCTGATTATACTTTCCGCACTGGTGCTGCCAGCGGCGGTGACATCGGTCAGATCATCATCATCAATATCGCTACTGTGAACCGTGCGCGGCACGCTGTTGACGGAAGTGCTTCGCGAAGTTGAATTGTCGCCCGCAATTGTTTTTATAGCGCCTGTTGAATTGACCAGCGCAACAGTGAAGTTGGCTTGAACTATTTTTTCTAAGCCCACAGCGACCGTGCCCAAGCCACCAGAGGTGGGATTTGGCGCCAACATGCACACGCAGGTTGGAAGCTCGCCAGATTCAAGAGCGCGTGTCCAAATCACTCCACCAATTGCGTTGTACAGCGTGAGAAAGCCCGCGCCACTTTGAATTGATGTGACGGCGATTTCAGGCGCGTTGTCGCCGACCACGTTGCCCGCCGCAATGGCATTGGGCGTGGCGCCAGTAGGCAGAGCAAACGTGCGCAGTTGCGCGAATGTTCCGTCGCCCATGTCCTTCATGATTTGCACGGAATTGCTTGAGCCAACAATCAGGTTCACCACGTCGTCGCGTCCATCATTGGTGAAGTCGGCGTTGGCGGATGCAAATGGAACGCTGGCGAGATTTGTTGTGTTGGTAGGGGCGGGCTCCACAATTGGCGCACGCACACATTGCAATTGCAGTTTGTTTGAAGAAAGAATTTGCTCGAAGGTCAAGCCATTTTGCAAGCCTTCACCGTTTTGGCCCGCCCAACGAACGGTAGAGAACTTGTTGTTGTTGGGATCGAAAGCGCCTTCGTATGTTGGATCCAACGAGATCAATGTATAGACGTTGCCTTCCGCGGGGATGGAGTTGTCCGTGCTATAAATAAAGAGCGGACCGCCAACGCTTGCAAGACCACCAGCATTGAGTTGCAACTGGATAATGCCGGTATCGCAATCTTCAAAAGCGCAGGTCGGTGCGTTCAAATTGTTTGCAAACACATTCATCAAAGCGAAGGCGCTAGCGCTTGTATTTGCGCCATATTCGAAATATCCGCCCTGAACTGTAATTTTCGAACGACCGTTATATGCGCTGGAAAAAGTATGCAGATCGATTTGGCCAGCAAGTGTGAGGCTGCCCTGAAATGAAAGATTGCCCCACGCATCGAGCAAGGAACTCTTTTGAAATACAGTTCCGTATGCACTCCAACTTCCAATTGTGTTGGAGGAATAGTCGTAATCCCCATCCATCATGCCCTTGAGCGAAATCCACATGTCAGAGCCAATCACAAGCGGGTCAATTTCATTGAAATTAACAATGCTGCTGTTGAGCAACTGAATTTGGTGGCTTCCACCAGTTGCGCCCGAAGTGGTGACGCTGTGCGTATACAAATTGCTTGAAGACAAATCCAGTTTAATGGAACTTGAACTCAGAGTTGCAAGTTCAATGCGGTTTGAATAAACAGATGTGCTGTTGATATTCCATGTCGCATGATCGGAATCAAAGGTCAACGGCAGTGTGTCGTTGGGCGCGCCGTTATAAACATAGCCGCCCGAAACATTCACGCTGTACGGCATGTACGAACCTGCGCCTGGCGCAAACGCAAATCGTCCACCGTGCACTGTAAGGCTGTGGCTATTCAAATTGAGCGATAGGCCTGGATACCAATTGTTGGAACCAGTGCTAAGCTCCAGGGTTTTCACCGAGTTGTCGCAATCAAATGTGATTTGTGGATTGCCAGTAATTTTGGCAGTCGTGTTATAGCCAGGAATACCAGCGCTCCAGTTGGCTGGATTTTCAAATGTGCTGGTGATGTTTGGAAAGAGCCACGTTGATGTGGCCGCGCCAGGTTCGTCGGCGTTGGGTGTTCCGTTGTCATCCACGTCGCAGGGATCAATGATTGCATCCACGGCCACAGTGTGGTCTTGACCAGTACCGATAGCGGTAACGCCGCTTGTGGCAGAGGTGGGAATAGTGCATTGACCCTCCAAGTTGCGACCCCAAGCCAGAACCGCGCCAGTATTTGTAAGAGCCACAGTGTGATTGAAACCGCCCGCGATGGCGGTAACGCCAGTGAGCGTGACGCCATTGATTTTGACAGCAGTGCCAGTTGTAGCTGTAGTGATTGCTGCTCCAGCAGCATTGGTTCCAAGACATTCACCGTAGATGTTGTAACCCCAAGCAATCACATTGCCACTGCTGTTCAAAGCGATGATGTAATCAAGGCCGCAGGCGATAGCGGTTATGCCGGTAGTGGCCGTAGTTGGAATGTTGAGTTGACCTCGACTGTTGTCGCCCCAAGCAAGAACCTTGCCAACTTTAAGCGCGGCGCTGTGGGCGTAACCGCCGGCGACGCTAGTAACTCCAGATCCCGTTTGAGTTCCTGCAAGGCTGCATTGACCGAAGTCGTTCGATCCGAAAGCAAAAACAGTACCATTTCTAACAATCAGGCTGTGGAAAGAGCCCGCCGCTATAGCACTAATACTAGAGTTTGGAGTTGAAGTAGGAAAGTTGCATTGACCGTTGCCGTTGTAACCCCAAGCAATCACAGAACCGCTTTTAAGAGCGAGAGAGTGGTACTCACCCGCCGCGATATTGGTAACGCCGGAACTGGCGACATTTGGAACGTTAGTCTGACCGTAGTTGTTGGAGCCCCAAGCAAGCACGCCACTGTTTTTAATAGCAAGGGTGTGCTGGTTACCGCCGGTGATAGCGGTCACGTTGGAATTGGCAGTATTTGGAACATTGGTCTGACCGGAGCCGTTGAAACCCCAAGCTAAAGCGCCGCCAGCAGCAAGCATGTTAGAAGTGAGCGCGCATACAGTTGCAGACATCACGGTTGCGCAGATGGTGGTGAGTTTCATATTGAGAGCCTCGGGGTACAAAATGTCGAACTTTGCAAAGTTACCCTACGGATCGATAATTACAAATTATATTTCAGAATTAACCTGTTATTGTTGCCGATAACTGCCTGCCCTTGAAGCAATTATGCGAGCAAATAGGGCTTGAGGGCTTGAGGACTTGAGGACTTGAGGACGCTATTTTTTAAGTGCCGAATTCGCGGCAAAATTTGCGGCCACTTGCCCAAACTGCTCAATGGCGTGGGCAATGTGCGCGGGCGTGACATCAAGGTGCGTGACGGCGCGCAGGCGGGTGGGATCAAGCGGCAGGGTGCGGACGCCGCGTTGCTCCAAGGCCGCGGCAAATTGAGCGGCGGTTGCCAGCGCGGGATCAATATGAATGAACACCATGTTGGATGGAATTGCGTTTGGTTGCGCATGTGGACGAAGGCCGGCGATGGTGCTGACGCCTTGGGCAAGTTGGCGCGCGTGCGTGTGGTCTTGCGCAAGGCGCGCAATGTTGTTGTCCAGCGCGTACAGCGCGGCGCCCGCAAGCAGGCCGCTTTGACGCATGCCGCCGCCAAACATTTTGCGCAAGCGACGAGCGCGTTCAATTGTTTTTGTTGGGCCACATAGTGCGCTTCCAGCGGGGCAACCAAGTCCTTTTGAGAAGCACACGCTGATGGTGTCGGCGTGTTGCGTGAAGTCGAGAGGTTGGTACTTGCCAGCCACGCACGCGTTCCACAAGCGTGCGCCGTCCACATGCACAATCAATCCGTCGGCGCGGGCTTGCGCGCTGACGGATTTGAACGCGTCAACGCTCCAGAATGTTCCGCCGCCACGGTTATGCGTGTTCTCCACCACCAACATGCGCGAGCGCGGAGCGTGAATGGAGTTGGGTCGGCGCGCGCCGGCGACATCTGTAGGCGTGAACATTCCGCCATCGCCATGTAGCGGCTG